>CAIOSS010001344.1 GCA_903860995.1 uncultured delta proteobacterium
CATCCCCGCGCCCATCGAGTCGGGCACCGTCGAGTCCCTCCTCCGCGTCGCGTCCGGGCGCGGCCACCGGCAGGTGTGCGCCTGCGTGATCCTGAAGGTCATGCACATCATCCACCATCTGCAGGGGCGCGAACTGCTCTTCTCCCTGCCCCTCTCCGACGCGCAGGTGTTCCAGCTCGTGGAGGCGAAGATCTTCCGGGTGATGGGCGAGATGCTCTCGTCGGGCCTTCCCATCGTGCAGTTCAAGGGCGGCCGCAAGACGCGCGACTCGCTCTACACGAAGCTCCTGTCCAAGAGCGAGACCATCGCCGCGCAGATCTACGACAAGCTGCGCTTCCGCATCGTGACCCGCGGCCCCGACGACGTGCTGCCGGTGCTCAACTACCTCTCCCGGCGGCTGTTTCCCTTCAACTACGTCCTTCCCAACGAGAGCAAGAACACCCTCGTCAACCCGCGCGAACTCGTCGCGAAGCACCCGAGCCTCGGAGCCCTCTTCGACCACCCCGACTCGCACATCCGCAGAGACGCGGTGGCCCAGCTCGTTGACAACCGCTTCAGCGCCCCGAGCTACCGCGTGATCCATTTCGTGGTCGACCTCCCTGTGCGCCTCCCGCGCGAGGTGCTCGACCGCGCGCCGGAGAACGTGCGCTCCCTCGGGCCGGTGGTCTTCGTGCTCACGGAGTTCCAGATCGTCGACCACGTGACCGACAGCATGAACGACACGGGCGCCGCGTCGCACCACGAGTACAAGGAGCGCCAGCGAGAGGCCGTCCGCGAGCGCCTCCGGCTCGCACGTCCGCGCGGCAGCCGCTACACCCGCCCGCCGCCCCGGCGCTGAACCCCGGCCGCTCAGGGCGTCTCGGCGAACTCCACGTCCACCGCCCGCGCGCCCGCGCGGCGCACGAACACCCGCCCCCGCTCGTCCTGGCACACGTCGCCGTCCGCGGTCACCCGGCTGCACGCCGTGAAGCGCCCGGCGGTCGCCCGCAGAGGCGTCACCACGCAGTCGCGCGCCCCGCACGCGCTCGCGCCGAAGCGAATGTCCGCGGCGATCCACATCCAGTTCGCACTCCCGATCGTCGGGTTGTCCCGGCAGCTCATGGCCACGACGCCGTCGTCGACGCTGCCTACCGCCGCGCGCGTGAGGCCGCCGCAGCTCACCGCCAGCACAGGGTGCACGACATCGTCGGTGGGGTCGCTCCCGTCGCAGAGGCCGTGGTCGCGATAGAAGTTCACTCCCACGCGAAACGTCACGTCGTCGGGCGGATCATCGACCGCCGCGTTCTCGGAGAAGCAGAAGCGGGGGTCGCGCCCGTCGGTGACCGCCGGATCGCAGACGAGGTTGTCGACGTCGAGGCGAGGGTTCCAGCACCGGCCAGCGGCGCGCCACATCTCGCCGTGCGGCGGCGGTGAACCCTCGCAGAGCTCGCTCGTCGCCGACGGGGCGAAGCGGGTGTCGCGCTCGTCCGCGCTCCACCGAACGGTGCCGCCGGGCGAGCGCCCCGTCTGGAAGTAGCAGTCCTCGGACGTAAACCACCTCGACGACTGCACCCGCCGCCGATCGATCAGCGCGAGGTGCAGGTCCATGTCGGCGCCGACCGAGTTGATGCCGCCCTTGCGGTCCCAGTCGAGCTCGACCCGCAGGCCGCGCCCCTGGGCGTACAGCGGGAAGGTGCACCGCCGCACGCCGCTCGGGCGGGTGGACTCCAGCGTCAGGGCATACCGCCCCGCCCTCGGGACCGTCACCCGCAGCGCCGCCCCGTCGCCCGACGGCGCAGGGCACGGCGTGACCCCCTCCGGGCACGCGAGCGTCCAGCGATACGCCGTCGCCGCGGGATCGATCGTGCGACCGTCGTAGCCGAACTCGATCAGTGGCACGGCCCCGGCGCTCGCCGGGCAGGCGATCGCGGTGTCGCAGCCCGCGAGGCCCTCGTCCGTCGCTCCGTCGCAGTCGTCGTCGCGCTGGTTGCACGTCTCCTCGACCGGGGTCGTGGCGCCGCGGCACTCGTTGCCGATCCACGCCGCGAGCTCGGTGCACCGCGCCACGCCGTCGCCGCAGGCCCCCACGCCGCGCCGGTCGGCCGCGGCCGGGAAGCACGGCCGCATCTCGCCCGGCGTGCAACGGCACAGCTCGTCGACGAGGCCGTTGCAGTTGTCATCGATGCCGTTGCCCATCCCGCGCCCCCCGTCGACGTCCGCGCCGCAGCGCTCGACCGGGCCGCAGGGCGGCGCGCTGCACGGGTCGACCGGCATCACGTCGAAGCCGGTGACAATGTCCCGCGCCCCGCCGAGGTCGATCGCGGCGTCCGAGACCACGAGCGACCCGTCGATCGGGAGGCCCGACGGGCGCGCGGCGTCCGTGCAGGCGCCCAACGAGACCATCGCGAACAAGCCGCCGACGAACGCGAGCCTCACGGCCGGACCATAGCGCGGCCGACGCGCTGGTGTCGCACGCAGCCGCGGCTTGTCATCGTCACGGCCGCGACGATAGCGTCCGTCGCCAACCGCTCCATGCGCACCCGCCCCGCATCGCTCGCCGTCGCGCTCGCCCTTTCTGCTGCGGCGCCCGGCGTCAACGCCCAGCCCGCGCGACCGGCCGCCCCCGCCCCTGCCGAGGAGGGACCGCTGCTGCGGGTCGAGATCCCTGGTGAGGCGCAGCTCCGGTACTCGGGCCTGACGGACATCCCCCTCGCCACGACCCCGGGCCGCTTGGACCAGGCGCCCACACTCGGACAGAACCTGTTCTTCGAGTCCTGGCTGCGCCTTCGCCCGCGAGTCTCCATCGGCGATCGCTTCCGCGTGGTGTTCCAGGTCGACGTCGCCCGCGCGGTTGTCGCCGACAGCCCCGCGGTGGACGTCGGCCTCGCGCGCGAGCCCCGAGGCGACACCTTCCCCTACGGCGCCTTCGACGTCCGCCAGGGCTACGTCGAGTGGGAGTCCCCCGTTGGGGTGTTCCGCCTCGGGCAGCAGGGATTCACCTGGGGCCTCGGCGTCATCGCCAACGACGGCGACCGCGCCCCCGTGTTTGGCGACTACCGCTACGGCGACCTCGTCGAGCGCGTCGCCCTTGCCACCCGCCCCGGCGGGCGAGACTCCGACCTCACGGTGGCCCTCGCCGGAGACCTCGTCTACCGCGATCGCATCGCTTCGCTGGTCGATGGCGACCTCGCGGTGCAAGGCGTCGCCGCGGTCTACTATCAGGACCACTCCTGCCGAGCCGACTGCGACCGCCGCCGCGTCGGCGCGCTCGCCACCTACCGCGACGTCTCCTTCCGCGAGGGCGACCACCTGAGCGTCTTCGTCGGCGACCTCTTCGCCCACTGGGACTGGCCCACCCCCGACCGCGCCGGCAAGGTCTTCGCGGGCGCCGAGCTCGCGGTGATCGGCGGCTCCACGGACGCCGCGCGCACGACCTACGTCGACGCGCACGACGTGCTCCAGTTCGGCGGCGCGGCCCGCATCGGCATCGAGCGCCCCGGCCGCTACCGCTTCACGGTCGAGGGCGGCTACGCGTCGGGTGACCGCAACCCCGTCGACGCCACGCAGCGCCGCTTCACGCTCAACCCCAGCCACCGCGTCGGGCTCATCCTGTTCCCCGAGCTTGTCGCCTGGGAGACCGCCCGCTCCGCCGCCATCGCTGGCGACCCGGCCCTCGTCGCTCGCGGCGCCAATGGGCGACGCCTTCTCCCATCCAACGGCGGCGTCACCGGCGCCGCATACCTGTACCCCACCGCGGTGATCAACCTCGGGCGACGCTTCGACCTTCGCCTGGGCGCCGTGCTGGGCGTGGCCACCTCCGACTGGGTCGACCCGACCTCCGTGCAGATCTACGGTACCGCCCGCAACTACCGCGGCGGCGACGCGTCGAAGCGGGACCTCGGCCTCGAGCTCGACCTCGGCGTCCACGGCCGCTTCCCTTTACCGGGTGGGGTAACCCTGACCGGCGGCGTGCAGGGCGGCGTGCTCTTCGCGGGTCGAGCCTTCGACGACGCGGCGGGGCGAGGGCTCGGACGCGTCGGCATGGCCACCGCGCGGCTCGGCATGGAGTTCTGATCGACGCACCCATCGGATAGACTCCGCGCCGCCATGCGTGCGCGATGCCTCGTCGGTGCGATGTTCCTCCTCGGTGCCTGCGAGGGCGGCGCCCCCGTCGATCAGGCCCCTCACTCCGCAGCCTCGATCGACCCATCGCTCCGCGGACCGATGGTGCGCTGGGACCTCGGCGCGCGCCCGCTCCCGGAAATCCCTCTCCCAAACGACGTCGCGACCTTCCCTGATCGCACGTCGCCGACGGGCGTACGCCTCAACGCGAGCCTCGTCGCGCCGACCGCCTTCGAGTCGCGCATGCGCGAAGGCTTCGACAGCCTCGACGGGTGGGGGACCTTCCAACCGCTCACGGTGGCCTTTGACGACGAGATCGACCTCCCCAACCTCACGCGCCGGATGCGCGGGGACGACCACGACCTGCGAGACGACGCCGTCTACCTGATCAACCTCCGCACCGGCGTGCCCGTGCCGCTCGACCTGGGCGACGGCAACTTCGTCTACACGGCGAAGAACCGCGACGGCTACTACCCCAACGACCCCCGAGGCGGTCAGAGCAACCTCCTCCTGGAGACCCTCAGCGAGGACGCCAACGGCAACGGCCTCGTCGACCCTGGCGAGGACACCAACTTCGACGGGGTCGTCAACCGCGCGGCCGTCTTCCCACGAGGCGCCAACCCCAACGACGGCCTCACGACCTTCTGGGAGCCCGACACCCGCACGCTCATCCTCCGCCCCATCGTCCCCATGGAGGAGCGCACCCGCTACGCCGTCGTGCTCACCAGCCGCCTCACGGGCCGCGGCGGCCGCGCCGTACGCTCGCCCTTCCCCTCCGTCGCGCACCCCACGCAAGCCGCCGACCTCGAGGGCCTCGACGCCACGCTCCGCGCCCTCCCGGACTACTACGGTCGCCTCGCGTACCGGCCCCGCGCGGGCGACCCCAGCGACGGCGCGCGCGTCACCTTCGCGTGGACCTTCATCACACAGACCACCACGAGCGACCTCCTCGCGGTGCGCGAGGGCATCTACGGCACCGGCCCCTTCGCGCAGCTCGCCGCCGTCCGGCCCGCCCTGCGTCTGCGCGAGCTCAACGTCGGCGCCGGGTGCACCGCCGACCAGCGCGACCGGCCGCTCGTGATCCGTGGGCCGGCGCTGGCCAACCTCGCGCGCAACCTCGCCGAGGCGGTCGGCGTGCGCGGAAACCAGCGCGACGCCCTGCTCCAGTCGTTCCGCTGGGTCGACTACATCGTCCTCGGCTCGTACCGCACGCCCTTCCTGATGGGCGATGCCCGCGACACCGACCCCCACGCCCGCTGGTCGATCAACGCCCGCACCGGCGCCGTCGACCACCTCGGCGCCGACACGGTGCAGTTCGGCATGGTCGTCCCGAAACCCCTGGCGGGCCGCCGCGCCCCCTTCCCCGTGGCCTTCTACGGTCACGGCTACACCGGCAACCTGCTCGACGCGCTCGGCCTCGGGCCGCTCTTCGCGGCGCAGGGCATCGCCACCGTCGGCATCAACGCGATGTCCCACGGATTCGCGGTCGACGAGGGCACCCGCACGCTCATCGCCACGGTGCTTCGCGGCATCTGCAACGCCGGGGTCTCCGACGCGCTCGTCGAGGGCCGCGCGCGCGACCTCAACGGCGACGGCCTCGCGGACTCCGGCGGAGACTTCTGGACGGCGTACGTGTTCCACACCCGCGACGCCCTGCGGCAGTCGGTGCTCGACCACATGCAACTCATCCGCGCGATGAGGGGATTTGATGGCCGGGCGCAGTCGCTCGACGACCTCAACCACAACGGCCGCCTCGACGACCTCGCGGGCGACTTCAACGGCGATGGCGTGGTCGACGTCGGCGGCCCCGAGGCCCCCTTCTATGCCACCGGGGGATCGCTCGGCGGGATCCTGTCGATGACCCTCGGCGGCGCTGACGCGAGCGTCCGTGCGGCGGCGCCTATCTCCGGCGGCGGCGGCCTTACCGACGTCGGTATTCGTTCGACCCAGGGGGGCGTGAAGGAGGCCGTGATCCTCCGTGTCATGGGACCGCTGGTGGTGTCGCTGCCCGCGAGCTCGTACGCGCCCGACAGCGGCCGCACCCGCACCGCGTGCCGCGCCGACCAGTCCACGCTGCGCTTCATCGTCCCCGACGTGAACAACACCGGCGAGCTGGAGTTCGCCTGCCTCGACCGGGCGGAGCTCGCGCCGGGCGACGACGTGGTGCTCACCAACGTCCGCAGCGGCACGTCGCGCTGCGCCCGCGCCGGGACCG
Organism: uncultured delta proteobacterium; assembly: GCA_903860995.1. Classification (GTDB taxonomy): domain Bacteria; phylum Myxococcota_A; class Polyangia; order Polyangiales; genus SCUS01. The sequence goes on from CAIOSS010001344.1 coordinate 6,317, forward strand.
ACGGGCGCTTCCGCCTCGGGATGCCCTCCAACCTCGACGACCGACTGGAGCTGCGCATCCTTCGCGGCGAGGCCGTCACGGACTTCGGCTCCTGCGCGCTGCGCCCCGACGCCTCGGTGAAGCGCCTCATCAACCAGATGAGCGTTGTCGAGGGAGACTGCGACGTGCACTGCGGGCACATCCCTCCCACGCTCCAGCCCGACGCGCGACCGCGCCGTTGGGCCGCGCGGGGCGCGCCGCTTCAGAGCCCCGCCGAGGGTATGGGCATCCGCCGGCAGACCCCCGACATGCGCCGATTCCTCCTGCTGGCACAGGCGGCACTCGACGCCGGCGACCCCATCAGCTTCGCGCCGCTCTACTTCCTTCGCCGGCCAGCCGACCACGGCACCCACGGCCTCCTCGTGGTCAACACCGTCGGCGACCAGGCGGTGCCCTTGAACACCGGCAACGCCTTCGCGCGAGCGGCCGGCGCGATCCCGTTCATGGCCCCGGCCACCACCGCACTTCACCCCGCGCTCGCCGACTACGCGGCGCCACAGGGCCTCTTCGACCGCTACGCGCGAACCCCCAACCGCGTGCTCATCGACCGCGGCGTCCTCGAGGGCCTCGCCACCCTCCAGCGCTTCCCGGTGCCCTCCCGGCCCGACGCGCTCTTCGACGTCGACGACCTCGACGAGGGCGCCCAGGGCTTCGGCGAGCAGCGCCTCGAGAGCCCCCTCCGCCTCGCGCGCCGGGCGGTGCGCGCGACCAACGCCGCCGAGCTCGACGCCGCGTGGCTCCCGACGCTCGCCCCCTGGAGCGGCGACACCGGGCCCACGGTCGCGGTGCTCAACGCGTACACCCAGCCGGGGGGCGCCCACTCGTTCGGCGTACCCGACCCCGACCTCGCCTGGGACCCGTCGCGCTACCTCATGAACATCATCGGCCGCTTCTTCGCGACCAACGGCGCAGACCTGTACTACCGCAGCCACCCCGCGAACCATCAGTGCGCCGAGCGCGGCGACTGCGACTTCATCGCGCCCGCCCCGGCGCCCTGAGGCTTACAGCTCGGTGTATTCGCCGAGCGCGCGGAAGCGCTGGTATCGGTCGTCGCGCAGCGCCCCGGGGCCGAGGGCGCGCAGCGCGTCGAGGTGTCGGCCGAGCGCCTCGTCGACCCGCCGCAGGGCTTCTTTCGGGTCGCGGTGCGCGCCCCCGACGGGCTCGGGGATCACCTCGTCGGCCACGCCCGCGGTGAACACCTCACCAGCGGTCATCCGCATCGCCCGCGCGGCCTCCGGAGCGCGCGACCCGTCCTTCCACAGGATCGACGCGCAGCCCTCCGGGGTGATCACCGCGTAGGTGGCGTGCTCGAGCATGAGCACCCGGTTGGCGACGGCCAGCGCGAGGGCACCGCCGGAGCCTCCCTCGCCCAGCACCGTCGAGATCACCGGAACCGTGAGCGACGACAGCTTCATCAGGCACTGCCCGATGGCCTCGGACTGCCCGCGCTCCTCCGCGCCGAGCCCCGGAAACGCGCCCGGCGTGTCGACGAAGGTGATCAGCGGACGGCGAAAGCGCCCCGCAAGATCCATCAATCGAAGCGCCTTCCGGTAGCCCTCCGGGTGGGGCATCCCGAAGTTGCGCCGCAGGTTGTCGCGCACGCCACGGCCCTTCTGATGACCGAGCACCACCACGGGCTCACCCCGGAAGCGCGCGAGGCCGCCGACGATCGCCGGATCGTCGCGGAAGGCCCGGTCGCCATGCAACTCGATGAAGTCCTCCATCGTCGCGCCGATGGCGTCGAGGGTGGTGGGCCGCTCGGGGTGGCGGGACAGCCGGACGCGCGCCCATACCCCCAGGTCGCCGAAGAGGTTCTCCTCCAGGCGACGCGACGCGGCCTCCAGGCGCTCGAGCTCATCGGCGAGCTCGGCGTCGGCGCCGGGGAGGCGCACCGCGGCTTTCAGTGCCTCGATCCGAAGCTCCAGCTCGCGCAGAGGGCGCTCGAAGTCCAGGGCCGCCATCAGCGCCCGCGCAGGACCTCGAAGACCCTCACCGGCTGGGCGATGCCCTTCGGCGAGATGGGCTCCAGCTCCTCGACCTCGAACACATCCTGCACGAGCCCCCAGGTGTTCTCCGAGAGCAGGATCTGCATGCCCTTCGCCG
>CAIOSS010001345.1 GCA_903860995.1 uncultured delta proteobacterium
CCCGGCGGCCCCGTCGCCCGCGACGCCCGACGCGGCCACCCCGGCCACCCCGGCCACCCCGGCCACCCCCGCGGCCGCTCCCGCTCCCGCCGCGCCGGTGGCTGGACAGGCGCCCGCCGCCGGGGCATCTCAGTGAGTGACTTACAGGTGCAACGAGCCATGTCGAGGTCCACGAGCATGAAGAAGATCGTAGCGATGGCGGTGATGGGCGCGGCGATGAGCCTGGGCGGCAGCGCGATGGCGCAGACCCCGCCGGCCGCCGGGGGGGCCGCGCAGGCGGGCGCCCAGCGGACGCAGGAGTTCAACTTCACCGACGAGCTCGTGCAGGGGCAGCTCGTGCGCCCCGACGGCGAGACCTCGCGCGTGCGGCGGCGCAGCGCGGGCATCAGCCTCATCCGCATCCGGGAGCACTTCGTCCCGGAGATGCTCAAGTCCGTCGAGAACCTCTGACGGATGCGTTGACGGTTCTGTCACCAGATCGGTAGAGTCCGCGCGCCCGTGGAACTTCCGGGCGAGGCCGTTGTCGAAGCGTCCAGCGAGCAGAGTGCTCGCTGGAAAGGACCAGCGGTGCGTGATCCCAATACCGGGTCACGGCACACGCGACAGGGAGTGCGATGGCGCAGAAGATGGTGGTTCCAATCACGTTCAGGATCGCCCAGGGAGCCTCGGTTCGCACCGAGACCATCGCCCAGGACGTGATCAAGGTCGGTCGAGACCAGAAGTCCCATCTGCGCATCGACGACGAGGGCGTCGCCCGGATGCACGCCGTCATCGAGGTGAAGCCCGATGACGTCCAGATCATCGACCTCGGGTCGGGGACGCAGGTCAACGGTCAGGCGGTCAACAAGGCGTCGCTGCGCACGGGCGACGTGATCACCCTCGGGGGCGCGCAGATCACCGTGGAGATCGGCGAGGCCCGCGAGGCAGGGACCTTCGTGTCCCCGTCGCTGGCGGCGCCCCTCGGCGCAGCGGCTTCGGCGCTCGTGGTGGCGGAGGGCGGCAACGCCCCCATCACCACGTCGGCGATGGCCGGCGAGGGCGAGGAGATCTACCAGCTCATCAAGCGGGGTGAGATCAACCCCCACGAGGTCGAGGAGGTCGGCTCGCACGCCGTCGAGATCTCGGTCATGTGGAAGAGCTCGATCCTCCACGTCGCCCACCTGCGCGACAACCAGAGCTTCACGCTCACCGGCAAGGACCCCGCGCTCACTCCCGCCAGCAAGGTCACCGGCGCCCTCGTGGGCATCGGCTCGCTGATGATGGCCGTGGGCGCCGCGAAGGCCGACCCGCAGCACCTCAACGACAACAGCGGGCTCATGGTCGGCGGCGTCGGCGCGCTCACGGCGCTGGTCGGTTCTGGGGTGGGCATCAAGCTCAGCCACAAGAACGAAGACCTCCTCTCCGACGTGTCGCAGTTCACGGTCGGTTCAGAGATCCTGGGCGTCGCCACCGAGCTTCCGGTGGTGGTCAACAACTCCGGAACGCGCTTCGTGTTCCTGCCGGGCGCCACGGGCGAGGTCGAGCTCCAGGGCGTGAAGCGCTCGCTCGACGACCTCAAGAGCCAGGGGCACGCGCGGCCGTCGACGGCGGTGCCGGGGGCCTTCGAGGTCAACATCCAGCCCGACGGCCGATATCGCCAGGAGGTGGGCGGGCTCACCTTCGTGGCGAAGGTGGTCGCGCCGGGTCGGGTCGTCGCGGGCCACGTCAAGCGCGACAACGCGCTCATCGGCTCCGTCGCGGGCGGGTTCATGTTCGTGGCGGCGGCGGTGCTCACGATGCACTTCGCCATCAGCGACGACTCCGGGTTCCTGTCGTCGGGCAACGAGGACGACCGCCTGCGCGAGCTCGCGGCCTTCATCCAGCGCCAGCAGGAGCGTCAGCCCGAGACGCCGCCGGTGCAGCAGGCGAACGACCAGCAGGAGGGCGGCACCGGCACGCGCCACCGCGGCGACGAGGGCAAGATGGGCCGGCGCGACACGCCCACCCGCAACGCCCGCTACGCCATCAAGAACAACGGCGAGCCCCCGCACCTCACGCGCCAGGCCGCCATCAACCAGGTGCAGAACCGCGGTATCTTCGCGGCCCTCGGCGCCGCGGGCGGCGGCATGGCGGGCGGCGCTTCGGGTGTCGTGTCGCCCTTCGGCGCGATGACCGAGTCGGGCGTCGACAGCCAGAACGCCAACGGCAACATGACCGGCGACGCCGTGGGCGACGCCTTCGGCTACGGCGGCCTCGGCGGCGCGGGCACCGGCTGGGGCGGTGGCGGCACCGGTGAGGGCACCATCGGCATGGGCAACATCGGCACCATGGGCCACGGCTCCGGGACGGGCTCGGGCCAGGGCTACGGCTCCGGCGCGGGCCGCGGCCTGCGCAACCGCGGCACCACGGGTCCGACCGTGCGCGCGGCGCCTCCGACGGTGTCGGGTCTGCTCTCGCCCGAGGCGATCCGCCGCGTGGTGCTCCGCAACCTCGGCCAGGTGAACCACTGCTACGAGCAGGGCCTCGCCACCAGCCCCAACATTGCCGGCCGCGTGGTCGTGCGCTTCGTCATCGGCGGCACCGGGACGGTCATCGGCTCCAACGTGGCCGACAGCTCCATCGCCGTGCCCAGCGTCGGCGAGTGCATCGCCAACGCCGTGCGCCGCTGGCAGTTCCCCGCCCCCGAGGGCGGCGGCGTGGTGACGGTGAACTACCCGTTCAACCTCCAGCCCGCCGACCAGTAAGCCCCCGAAGGTCGCCTCTGCGGCCCTCCCCTCCCTCACTCCCTCCCTACGCCACCTCCGGCCTGATGCCAGCGCTCTCCCGCGCGCCGGGAGTTCTGCGCGGCGCTCACAAATCCGTAGGATTTTTGATTGTCGGCGTCGCGCTCGTCCCCCTATCATCGCGCGCCGTCAGAGTCCGCATCGGGCTCTGCATCGAGGGTCGTGATGAAGCGCTGGTGTGGTGTCTTCTTCGCTGTCGCCATGGCGACGGCCTGCAGCGAGTACAACCGCGAAGCGGTTCAGGACAACAACGCGGGGATGGCCCTGATGCGACAGGGGCGGATGGCGGACGCGCGGGACAAGTTCCAGCGCGCCGCCGACGCCGACCCCAAGTTCGATCAGCCCCTCTACAACCTCTCGCTGGTGCACGTGCGCCAGCAGGAGTGGGCGCCCGCCGCGGAGGCCCTCACCCGGGCCATCGCCCGCAACCCGCGCAACGCCGAGTATCACTTCCAGCTGGGCAAGGCGCACTACAACCAGCAGCACTGGGAGCAGGCGCGCGCGGCGTTCCAGCAGGCCACCCAGGTGAGCCAGGGTTACTACCTCGCGTATTTCTGGCAGGGCCTCGTGGCCGAGCGCCTCGACGAGCCGCAGGTGGCGCTGCAGGCGTACACCACCGCGCTTACCAAGGCCCCGCGCAGCTACAGCTCGTACGCGCACCTCGGCCGGCTGTACCGCCAGGTGCACGAGTACGACCGCGCCGCGCAGGTGCTCCGCGAGGGGCTGCGCATCGCGCCGGAGGGCGCCGTGGAGCGCGGCTCGATGCACAACGTGCTCGGCAACGTGCTCCTCGAGCAGGGGCAGCGCGAGCCCGCGGTGGAGGAGTTCGTCGCCGCCAACCGCGAAGACCCGGAGATGTCCGAGGCGATGTTCTCCGCGGGCTACACGCTGGCAGACATCCCCGAGCGGCGGCAGCAGGCGATCCTATACCTGCAGCGCTTCATCGAGGCGCGCGGCGGCAACGCCCCGCGGGAGTACCTCGACATCGCGCAGAACCGGCTCGCGCAGCTCCAGAGCCCCGGCGCGCACTGAGCGCGTCGCACTGAATTCTCGCAGCACAGTGTCCAGAAGAGGGCGGAGCGCGACCGCGCAGCACCGCTGAGGTCTTGAAGGAACGACGATGAGCAACTCCGACGACATCCAGGGCATCGACGGTTCGAGCGCAATCGAAGGGCACGTGACGCTGCGTCCCCCGCCCGACCCCGAGCGCCTGCGCGAGCTCGACGAGGCCGCCGCGAAGTTCGAGGGCCAGAAGCGCTGGCAGGACCTCATCAAGACCCTCCAGGCGAAGGCCGAACTGCTCGACGACAAGCACGAGCGGGTGAGCCTCCACGAGCGCATCGCGGGCATCTACCTGGAGCGCTTCTCGAACCAGGCCGAGGCCATCAAGGCCAACGAGCAGATCCTGGACATCGACGCGGAGAACGCGCGCGCCATCGACTACCTCAAGTCGATGTACGAGAAGCGCAAGGACTGGGACAAGCTCCTGCGCATCCTGCGCCGCGAGGTCGCCGCCGCGCCCGCGTCGCAGCAGCTCGATCAGTACCTCGGCCTTGCGCGCTTCGTGACCGAGAAGGTCAAGCGTCCGGAGGTCTGCACGGAGATGTGGGAGGAGGTGCTGGCGCGCGACCCGGGGCACCCGGAGGCCCTCACGCAGCTCGCGGGCTTCTACGAGAAGTCCAAGGACTACGCGAAGCTCGCGGAGGTGCTGCGCTCGCAGGCCGCGATGACTACCGACGTGGCGCAGCGCATCCAGCTGTTGGTGAAGCTCGGGCTCATCGCGGGCGACCGGCTCAACGACGACGTCATCGCCGTCGAGGCGTGGCGCGGAGTCATGGCGCTCGACCCCAACGACCGGCGCGCGCAGGAGGCCCTGAAGAAGCGCTACCTCGCGATGCACGCCTGGGACGAGCTGGAGACCTTCTACGCCGAGAGCGGCAAGTGGGACGAGCTCATCCGGCTGCTCGAGCGAGAGGCGGAGAACCCCGCGGCGGACGACGCCACGAAGGTGTCGCTCTTCGGCAAGGTCGCGCAGCTCTGGGAGGTGCGGAAGGAGAAGGTCGACCGCGCGGCGCGCTACCTGGAGAAGGTGCTGGAGATCGACCCCGCCAACCGCGACGCGGCGCTGCGGCTGGTGCCGATGTACACCGCGGCCAACGACGCCAGGCGCCTCGCGACGGCGCTCGAGGTGAAGCGCCTCGGCGACGCGCACGGGGCCGAGCAGGTGGACACCCTGCGCCGGCTGGGCGAGCTCTACGAGGGCCCGCTCGGCGAGGGGGCGCTGGCCTTCGAGCGCTTCCGCGACGCGCTCGCGCAGGCGCCGTCGGAGCCGCGCTCGGTGGTCGACCTCGAGCGCGCGGCGGCCCTCACCGGCCGCTGGCGCGAGGCCCAGAGCGCCGTGGAGACTGCCATCGCCGACGCGACGGTGGGCGACGCCGCGCGGGTCACGCTGCGCCTGAGGGCGGGGTCCATCCTCGCGGCGCACCTCGACGACGTCGACGGCGCGGTGGCGCAGTACCGGGCGGTGCTCGCGGGCGACGAGGCGCACCCGGAGGCGCTCGCGGCGCTGGAGTCGATGCTGCGCGCGCACGGCCAGTGGGCCGAGCTGCTCAACGTGCTCGACCGGCGCCTGGAGATCGTGGGCGACGGGGAGACCCGCAAGGCCCTCCTGCTCGACGTGGTGCACGTCGCCGAGGAGCGGCTGCAGAACCTCCCCCGCGCGGTCGAGGCCGCGACGGCCATCGTGGCGGAGTTCGGCGATGACCCCGAGGCGCTCGCGGCGCTGGCGCGGCTCTACGAGAAGCAGGAGCAGTGGCCGCAGCTGGCGGAGTCGCTGCGCCGCGAGCTCGACGTGCACGAAGCCCTCGGCGACGACGCGAAGGGGACGGCGATCCGCTTCCACCTGGCGACGGTGACGCAGCAGCGGCTGGGCCAGGCCGCCGAGGCGCTGGAGCTGTACCGCTCGGTGCTGGCGAGCGCGCCGGAGCACGACGGCGCGCGGCAGGCCCTCGAAGGCCTCCTGCGCGACCCGTCGCTGCGGCACGCGGCGGCGGAGGTGCTGCAGCCGGTGTACGAGCTGCGCGGCGACTGGGAGGCCCTGGTGCGGGCGCTCGAGATCCTCGTGGCGGAGGGCGACGACAAGGCCGAGCGCGTGGCGCTGCTGCAGCGCATCGGCGCGGTGTGCGCGACGGAGCTGGGCCAGGCGCCGCGGGCGCTGGAGGCGTACGGGCGGGCGTTCCAGGAAGACCCGGCGAACGCCGAGGTGACCGAGACGCTCATGCGGGTGTCCGAGGCCGTCGACGGGTGGCCGCAGGTGGTGGTGCTCCTCCGCGAGGCGGCCGAGCAGCACGCGGGCACGACCCTCGGGCGCGACCTCTACGTGCGCGTGGCGGAGATCGAGGGGCGCTTCCTCGGCAACGTGCAGAACGCGGTGACGGCGCTCGAGCGGGTGCTCGCGTCGAACCCGGGCGACGTCGCGGTGCTCGAGTCGCTGGAGCGAACCTGGCGCTCCGCGGGACGGTGGCCCGAGGTGCTCGCCACGCTCCGCCGCCGGCTGGAGGTCACCGCCGACGCGGAGGAGTACGACCGGGTGCAGGCGGAGATCGCCGCGGTGCAGGACGAGCGCCTCGGGGACGCCGACGCGAGCGTGGCGACGTACCACGCGATGCTGGAGCGCGACCCGACCAACGCGCTCGCGCTGGCCGCCCTCGACCGGATGTTTACCCGGCTGGGTAAGTGGACCGCGCTGGCGGACAACCTCGCGCAGCAGGTGTCGCTCGCGGTGGAGGGCGACGGGCGCGCGGCGCTGCAGTTCCGTCTGGCGGAGGTGCAGGACCAGCGGCTGGGCAACCGCGCGGCGGCGATCGAGATCCTGCGCGAGGTGGTGACCCGCGAGGAGTCGTCGGAGCGGGCGGCGGCGGCGCTGGAGGCGATGCTCGGCGACGCGACGTACACCGCGACGGTGGTCGACACGCTGGAGCCGGTGTACCGCGCGGGCGGCGCGTGGGAGCGGCTGGTGCATGCGCTGGATGTGCAGGCGGGGCTCTCCGAGCGGGCGACGAAGGTCGACCTGCTGCACCGGGTGGCGGAGCTGCGCGAGACGGCGCTCGACGACGGCGCCGGCGCCTTCGGCGCGCTGACGCAGGCGCTGACGGAGGACCCGTCGCGGGAGGACACGCTCAACGGGCTCGACCGGCTGGCGCGCTCGCTGGATATCGACCGGGCCTTCGTGGAGGTCATCGAGGCGCGCATCGCGGCGCTCGGTGAGAGCGGAGACGACGTGGACGTGCGGGTCGCCCTGCACCGCCACGCCTCGGCGGTGTCCGAGGAGCGGCTGCGGGACCTCGACCGGGCCATCGGGCACGAGATCGCGGCGCTCGCGGTGCAGCCCGGCAACCTCGACGCGGTGTCGTCCCTGGAGCGGCTCTACCAGCTCACCGACCGGCCGAAGGAGCTCACCGAGACCCTGGTGCGCAAGGCCGAGATCCTGGACGACCTCGACGAGCGCAAGGCGTACCTGTGGCGCGCCGCGGAGATCTACGAGACGGTGCTCAACGACGTCGATGGGGCGGTGCGCACCTACGCCCGCATCGTCGAGGTCGACGACAGCGAGGTCGCCGCGCTCGACGCCCTCATCCGCATCTTCGTGACGGGCCAGCGCTGGCCCGAGCTGCTCGCGGCCTACGAGAAGAAGGCCGCGCTCATCAGCGACGCCGACGAGAAGAAGCGGCTCTTCTTCGAGGTCGCGGCCGTGTACGAGAGCGAGCTCAACGACAACGACCGCGCCATCGACGCGTACAACCACGTCCTCGAGCTCGACCCGACGGACCTGCTGGCGATCCAGAAGCTCGACGCCCTCTACACCGCCCAGGGCCGCTGGCAGGACCTGCTCTCGGTGCTCGAGCGCGAGGCCGAGCTCGCGGCCGACCCGGACGAGGTCGCGTCGTACCGCTTCCGCGTGGCGAAGCTGCACGAGGGCAACCTCGCCGACGTGCCGCGCGCCGTCGAGATCTACCGCGAGATCGTCGAGACCATCCCCGACCACGCGCCCTCCGTCGGAGCCCTCACGGCCATCCTCCGCGGCGACCGCGCGCCCCTCGCGGCGGCGGCGGTGCTGGAGCCCGTGTTCTCCGCCTCCGGGGCCTTCGAGCCGCTCGTGGAGGTGCTCGAGGTCGAGGTGCGCCACACCGACGACGTGCCCCGCAAGCTGGAGCTGCTCCAGCGCATCGCGGACGTCAACGAGTCGGCGCTCGACCGCCCGGAGGCCGCCTTCGACGCGATGGCCCGCGCGGTGGCGCTCGACCCGCGCGTCGAGGAGAACCTCGGCAACTTCGAGCGCCTCGCGGAGGGTCTCTCCCGCTGGGACGCCGTGGTCGCC
>CAIOSS010001346.1 GCA_903860995.1 uncultured delta proteobacterium
CCACCAGCAGCTCGTCGCCGGTGGCGAGCTCGGCGCAGCGCACCACGTCGACCCGCCCGTCGCGGACGCGCCGCGCCAGGAGCCCGTCGGCGCCGTCCGAGGCGAGGAGCATCGCGCGGTTGCGCTCGACGACCCGCTCCTGGAGCCAGCGCCCGGTGAGCATGAGCGCGATGAAGGTGCAGAGCGTGTCGAAGAAGGCCCCGCCGTCGCGGCCTGCGCCGAAGCTCCAGAGCGAGCCCGCGAACGCGAGCACTACGCCGAGGGCGATGGGCACGTCGAGGTGGAGCACCCCGCGCCGGACGCAGCGCCACGCCGAGCGGATGAAGACGCTCCCGCCGACCGCGACGCTCGCGAGCGCGAGGAGCATCGAGGCCCAGCGGAAGGCGACGTGCACGGCGCCGTCGCGCAGGCCGAGGTGCACCGGGATCGAGAAGATCATCGCGTTCATGGCGAACGCGGCGCAGAGGCCGATGCGCCAGAGGAGCGCCGAGGAGCGCGGGGCCTCCGCCTTCAGCGCCGGCCCGAGCGCGTAGCCGAAGCGCTCGACGTCCTCCACGAAGGCCCGGAGGGGGAAGGCTCGCGTGACCAGGAGCTCGACCCGACCGAGCGCGGGGTTGACCATGACGGACAGCCGCGAGGCGCGCTCGCCGTGGCGCACGAAGAGCGAGTCGAGCAGCCAGACGCAGGCGGCGCACTGCACCCCCTGCAGGTCGAGGTCGACGCGCCGCGGGCCGTCGCTCGACGCCAGCGCCGACTCCAGCGCGTCGAGCCATTTCAGGTCGCGCGTCGCGGAGGCCGGAGACGCCGGCCCGATGACGCCACCCCGGAGGTCGTAGTACCGAAGCAGACCCCCCGAGGCGATCAGCCCATGCACGACCCTGCAGCCCGTACAGCAGAACCCTCCCGCCGCTCCCGCTCCGAGATCACCGCCGCAGTGCAGGCACGCATGCTCCGCGCTCTGCGTCTCGTCGAGTACCTCGGTCGTCATCGCGCCAGCCCATTGAGCAACCCTGGTGCCATGCTGCGCGCACCGCGTGCGAGTGCGCAGCGCATGCAGCCCCTGCATCGGCGACGCAGCGACTGCGCCTGGGCTGCGGTGGGTCGACGGCATGAGCGTTGCGCTCGGGCGGCGACATGACCGTCGCCGCCGCCCTCGTTGCCGCCGCCGCCGCGGGGCTCGTCTCGTCCCCGCACTGCGCCGCGATGTGTGGTCCGCTCGCGCTCGCCGCTTGTGAGGCTCCGGGGCGGGAGGAGTCCCTCCGCGCGGGCGTCCGCTACGGGTCGGGTCGCCTCGCGTCCTACATGATCGGGGGCGCGCTCGTCGGCGCGCTCGGCGCCGGGCTCGTGCGATTGTTGCGCGGGGAGGGCCTTCAGCGCGCGGTCTCCCTGGCGATGGCCATGGGCCTCGCGCTCGCCGCCTGGCGGGTGCTGCGCGGGCGCACCTCGCCGCTGGTGCAACTGCGCCGCGGGCGCTCGCCGAGGCGCATCCCCGCGGCGCTGATGGGGCTGGCGACCGGGCTCCTCCCGTGCGGCGCCCTCGCGTCGGGGCTGCTCATCGCCGCAGGGTCGGGATCTTGGTGGGGCGGCTCGACCGCCATGGCGGTGTTCGCGCTCGCGAGCGCGCCGGGGCTGCTCGCGGTGGTGCTGCCGGCCTCGGGCCTGCGGGCGACGCTCACCCGCGCGGCGACCCCCGCCCGACGGAGGGTCGGCGCCGCGGTGCTCGTCGCCGCGGCTTGCTGGGTCGCCGCGCGACCGTGGCTCATGCCCGAGCGCCAGTGCCACTGCCACGGCGCCGCAGCCTCGACGATCGACGGCTGACGCAGGCACTGCATGTCGCACGCAGGTCCTGCACTTCGTCCGCGCTCGGGCGGGGCGCGCTGCGCCCGGGGTCCCCGTGGCTCCGCGCTTGCTCGGAGGGGCGCATGGTAGCGTCCCGGCAGAGAGCCTCGATGAAGCGACCCACCGTCGAGACGACCTTCGCGGAGATGAAGCGCTATGTGCGCTTCTCCGCCAAAGACGAGGCCGCGCTGGCCGTGTTCGGTGACGTCGCGACGCCGCACTTCCCACGCATCGCAGCGGAGTTCTACGACCGCATCCGGGAGCACGAGGAGGCCCACGCCGTGTTCACCGGCGAGGCGCAGATCGAGCGGCTGCAGCGCTCGCTGGTGCGTTGGATGGACCGGCTCTGCCGGGGCCCCTTCGACGAGGCCTACTACGACGAGCGCGCGAAGATCGGGCGCGTGCACGTGAAGATCGGCTTGCCGCAGCGGTACATGTTCACCGCCATGGCGCTCATTCGCATGGCCTTCGACGAGCTCGCGGGCGAGCTCCCGGCCGCGAGCGCGTCAGCGGTGCGCGGCGCGCTGTCGCGCGTGCTCGACCTCGAGCTGGCCATCATGCTGGAGACCTACCGCGACGACTTCGTGGCGCGCATCCAGCGCGTCGAGCGGGTGGAGAACGAGCGGCTGCGGCGCGAGCTGGCGCGCAGCGAGCACCGTTATACGAGCGCGGTCGAACTGGCGCGGGTGCTCGTGGTGGGCCTGGACGCCGCGGGGCACATCGCGCTCTTCAACTACGAGGCCGAGAGGGTGACCGGGTACGCGCGGGACGAGGCGATCGGGCAGGCCTTCGTGGCGCTGCTGCTACCCGAGCCGCTGCGCGAGGAGGAGGGGGCGCGGCTACTGAGCGCGGCGTCGGGCGAGGTCCCCGTGGAGGCGATCTGGGAGGTCCCGGTGCGGGCGCGCTCGGGGCGCGAGCGCATGGTGCGGTGGCAGCTCGCCTACGCGGCGCCGACGCCGGATGAGTCCGTCGCGCTGTACGCCATCGGGCAGGACGTGACGGAGGAGCGCGCGCTGCAGGAGCGCACCCGGCAGAGCGAGCGCCTCGCGGCGGTGGGCACGCTGGCGGCGGGGCTGGCGCACGAGATCCGCAACCCACTCAATGGCGCGCTGCTCCACGTGACGTACCTCGAGCGGGCGCTCAAGCGCTCGGCGGGGAGCGACGACGCGCTGGAGACCACCCGCTTCATCGGGACGGAGATCCAGCGGCTGTCGGCGCTGGTGCGCGACTTCCTGGTGTTCGCGAGACCGTCGCCGCCCAACCGCCGCCCGGCCTCGCTGCGGGCGCTCTGCCTGCGCGCGGCGACGGTGGTGGCCGACGACGCGCGCCGGGCGAAGGCGGAGGTCCGCACCGACTTCACCGCGTCCGACGTGGTGATCGACGTCGACGCCGACAAGATCGAGCAGGTGCTGCTCAACCTCCTGCGCAACGCGATCGACGCGGTGGAGGCAGCCGGCGGCGGGCACGTGGTGCTGCGGCTGCGGCGCCAGCCCCGGAGCGCGATGATCGAGGTCGAGGACGACGGTCCGGGTTTGCCCTCCGCGGACGCGCCCATCTTCGATGCGTTCTACTCGACGAAGGCGCAGGGCACCGGCCTCGGGCTGGCCATCGTTCACCGCGTGGTGAGCGACCACGGTGGTAGCGTCGAGGTCGAGAGCCATCCTGGCGAGACTGTGTTTCGCGTGCTGCTCCCGGTCGGGAGCGGCGTGTCGGAGGTGCCGTGATTTCGAGCCCGAAGGTCCGCGTGCTGGTGGTCGACGATGAAGAGGGGGCCCGCTCGGGCCTCGAGAAGCTGCTCCGGCTGGAGGGCTATGAGGTCGAGACGGCCGCCGATGGGGTCGCGGCGCTCGAGCGCGCGGCCGACCAGCTCCCCGACGTGGTGGTGACCGACCTGAAGATGCCCCGGATGGACGGGCTCGAGCTGATGAAGCAGCTGCGCTCTCTGTACGTCGGGCTGCCGGTGATCGTGGTGACCGCCTTCGGCGACGTGGGCTCCGCGGTCGCGGCGATGCGCCTCGGCGCCGAGCACTACCTCGTCAAGCCGGTGGACTTCGACGAGCTCCAGGTGGCTGTCGACCGGGCGATCGAGCACCGCGACGTGCGCGCCGAGGCCGACCTGCTGCGCCGGCAGCTTCGCGAGCGAGACTCCCGAGGCCTGGAGGGCCTGGTCGGGGCCTCGTCGGCGATGCAGAAGGTCTACAAGGTCGCGGCGCAGATCGCGCCCGCCCGGGCGACGGTGCTCATCACGGGCGAGAGCGGTACGGGCAAGGGTGAGCTGGCCC
>CAIOSS010001347.1 GCA_903860995.1 uncultured delta proteobacterium
GGCGGGCGGCGCGGGCGCCGGGCGCGGCGGGTCGGCCCACGCCGCCGTGGTCGCGAGGGTGGCGGCGAGCAGGGTCACCCAGCGGAGCGTGCGGGCGATCACTGCGCACCCCCGGCGGCGGGCGTGGGCCGCGGCTCGGGGTCGCGCACCTGGAGCGTCCCGGAGAGCGGGAGGGCGTCGAGGCGCAGCGTCGTCGAGCCGTCGCGGTTGACCCACGCAGAGCCGACGCGCGTCCAGATGGAGCGGGCGCCCTCGCGCTCGGTGATCATGTAGACGGCCTTGGTGTTGCGGGCGCCCGTGGTCGACGAGTGGCCCTGATCGATGTCCTGGTTCATGGCGGAGACTCCTGTGCTGGCGCGGGTTTGTGTGTGCGCCGGGAGGTGTCCATGTCCACGCGGCGTGCCATCACCAAAGCGCTTGTTTTCAAGCGTCACAGGGGTGGCGGCGGGTGGCGGCGGGGGTGGCGGCGGGGTGGCGGCGCCCTTTACTCACCCGGGTGCATCGGGTATCCAGCCGCCCGCCCGACCGCTCATCCCGAGCGGCGGTGACAGCCCACGGCCGCGAATCCCCGCCGCGCGTCGACCACTTCGGGTCGACCGCCGGCGACGGACCGAACGGATGGGGGAACGAAGGACGACATCCCAATGACCACCACGAGCATCACCATCCAGGCCTCCGCCCGCACCGCTGGCGGCAAGGGTCCCGCGGGCCGCGTCCGCGCCGGCGGCAAGGTCCCCGCGATCGTCTACGGGCCGGGCGAGAAGGGCCGCGCCATCGCGGTCGAGGCCAAGGACATCCGGGCGATCCTGCACTCGCCCCTCGGCGGCAACACGGTGGTGACCCTCACCGTCGACGGCCACACCCAGCTCGCCCTGCTCAAGAGCTTCGACCACGACCCGATGACCCGCGGCGTCGTCCACGCCGACTTCTACAGCGTGTCGCTCGACCGCCCGATCACCGTCCAGGTTCCCTTCGTCCTCACGGGCAAGTCCAAGGGCATCGCCAACGAGGGCGGCATCCTCCGCCAGATCTTCCGCTCGCTGCCGGTCGTCACGACGCCCGACAAGATCCCCGCCAAGATCGAGGGGGACATCACCAACCTCGGCCTCGGGGAGAGCCTCCACGTCCGCGAGCTCGTCCTCCCGGCGGGCGTGGCGATCAAGCTCGACGGCAGCCAGACCGTGGTCTCCATCGTCGCGCCGGAGAAGGACACCGAAGTCGCCAAGGTCCCCGGCGCCCCCGAGGCGAAGGCCGCCGCCCCCGCCGGCAAGGACGCCAAGGCCCCCGCGGCCAAGGACGCCAAGGCCGCCCCCGCCAAGAAGAAGTAGTCGCCCGCTCCCTGCGGTGCCCGCATGGCGCACCTCGCCCTCGTTACCCCCTACCTCCCAGCGCCCGCCAACACCGGCGGGCGCATCCGCATGCAACGGCTCGCGCGCTCCCTCGCCGCGGTCGCCAGCGTCGACCTGTTCGCGCGGGTGTTCCCCGTCGAGCTCACGCCGGACATCGGCCCGGCCCTCGCGGCTTACCAGTCGGTGTATCTCCGCGGCGCCGACCTCGGCGCCTGGCGGCTCGTCGGCGAGAGCCGCCGGGTGCGCGAGGCGTCGCCCCTCGGGCTCGCCCGCGACCTGCGCGCGGCCCACGCCCGCCGCCCCTACGACGCCGTCATCGCCTGCCACTGCTACGCCGCCGCGACCGCGCGGGCGCTGGGCGCGGAGGTCGCGCGGGTGCTCGACGAGCACAACATCGAGAGCCGCTACGCCCGACGGATGAGCCCCGGCGACGCCGCCGAGCACGCGCGCCTCGAGCGCTGGGAGCGCGCCCGCTGGCGCGACGCCGCGCTGGTCACCGCCGTCACCGAGGCCGACGCCGCCGTCATCCGCGCGCACCGCGACGGGCCCACGGTGGTCATCGCCAACGGCGCCGACGCCGCCGCCACGCCC
>CAIOSS010001348.1 GCA_903860995.1 uncultured delta proteobacterium
CCGGCCTCGATGCGCGCGACCCACAGCGCATAGTCGCCCGCGATCGCGAGCGCCCCGTGGCTCGCCCCCTCCCAGCGCGTCGGCGCGCCCAGCGACGCGTCCTGGGCCAGCGTGCGCAGGGCCGCGCCGCGGGCGTCGCTCCACCCGACGTAGGCCACGGAGCGCTGCACCGTCACGGTGGGGCCGTCGGCGACCGCCCCCTCGGCGACCTGGACCGGCGCGCTCATGCCCTCCCACCAGGCGGCCACGCCGCCGGCCGTGCGCCACGCGAAGACCCGCGCGCCGACGGAGCCCGCCACGGCGGGGTGGTCGCCCGTCAGGCGCTGCGCGATGCGCTGACCGGTGACGAAGCGTGGGTCGTAGCAGACCGTCGCCACGTCGCGGACGGCGGCCCGGTGCGGGACCGGGTGCCGCCGACGCCACCACTTGCAGCCGGGGCCGCCGGCGGTCAGCACGGCCAGGGCGATCAGGCGGTGGAGCTGTGCCACGAGGACTCCTTGCGGGCGACCAGGGTGTAGACCACCGCGCTCACGATGTTGACCGCGACCACGGCGGCCCAGAGCCCGGACGGCGGCAGGCGGAGGGCGGCGGTCACCACCAGCATCAGCGGAAACTGCACCAGGAGCACCAGCACGAGGTCGATGCGCAGCGCGAGGCGGGTGGAGCCGGCGCCGACGAGGGCGTTGCCCAGCACGATCGCGAAGCCAAAGGCCGCGTAGGAGGGGCCGACCACGGCGAGGTAGTCCTGGGCGCGCCGGACGATGACGTCCTGCGTGGTGAAGAAGCGCAGGAAGCGCTCGCCCTGCCCGATGAAGAGGGCCGCGAGGCCGAGCATCGTCAGGACGTTGTAGGCCCCGGTGATCCAGGCCGCGCGGCGGGCGCGGTCGAAGAGCCCGGCGCCGATGTTGGTGCCGACGAGGGTCTGCGCGGCGCCGCCCCAGCCCATGGAGACGAAGAGGGCCATGGTCTCCATGCGGAGGCAGAGCGCGTAGGCGGTGCCGGCGTCGCTGTTACCTGGGGTGGTAAAAAAGTGGTGCACCAGCGCGATGACCAGCAGCACCGCGGCGATGCGCACGCTGAACTGCGTGCTGGTGGGCCAGGCGAGCGCCACGATGCGCCGCATCACCGGGCGGGACGGCAGCAGCCGTACGCCGAGCTCCGAGACCCGGAGCGTCCGGTGCAGCAGCCAGAGCGGCGGGACCATCACGACGGCGCGGGCGATGACCGTCGCCCAGGCGGCGCCGACGACGCCCCAGCGCGGCAGCCCGAAGGCTCGCGCGATGGGGGGGCCCCAGGCGAAGAGGGTCGGGGCCGGGCCGTCGCCGTAGACGAGCAGCACGGCCAGGAAGAGGTTGAGCACGTTGCCCGCCGCGAAGACC
This sequence comes from uncultured delta proteobacterium, assembly GCA_903860995.1. Classification (GTDB taxonomy): domain Bacteria; phylum Myxococcota_A; class Polyangia; order Polyangiales; genus SCUS01. Next base: position 1,380 of record CAIOSS010001348.1, read on the forward strand.
GCCAGGGGGAGCTTCGACTGCCCCATCGCGCGCTGCACCGCCGTCACCTGGAACATCAGGAACACCGTGACGATCCCGCCCACGATGACCCGGAGGTAGGCCCCGGCGAGCTCGCGCACGAGCCCCTTGGCGCCGAGGAGGTGGTGCACGATCACGTCGGCCCCGAGGATGGCCACCGCCCCGAACGCGAGGCCCATCAGGGTGACCAGCCCGACGCTGCCCCAGGCGATCTCCGCGACCTCGCGCCGGTCGCCGCGCCCGCGGGCCTGCGCGACCAGGGTCGCCGTGGCCGACGACACGCCATAGGAGAGGATGGTCCCGAGGGCCGCGACCATGTCGCAGATGCCGAGCGCGTCGAGCGAGGCGTCGGACAGCGCGGGCGGCAGCCGGGCGATGATGTACTGGTCGACGAGGTTGAAGACGACCTGGAGGACCATGGCCGCTGCGAGCGGGGCGCCGAAGCGCAGCACCGTGATCGCGAGCGGACCATGGAGCAGGCGGTCGCGGGCGGGGTCGCTGATCGTCACTTCGGCCATCGTGGAAGGCCCCGGGCCATAGCGCAGATCGCGCCGCGCCGCGACCCCACCGGGCTCAGCGCCGCGAGCGGAGGGGCGCCAGCGCCGGGTCGCGGTACACGTCGTAGAGGCGCTGCATCACGGCGGCCCAGGTGTAGCGCTCGACGAGGCGGGCCCGGCCCGCGACACCCTGCGCGCGGCGGGCCGCGGCGTCGGTGGAGAGCGCCCCGATGAGGGCGCCGCCCAGGGAGGCGGAGTCGCCGGCGCGGAAGGTTCGCCCGGCGCCAGTGTAGTCGATGAGGTCGGCCACGGCGCCGCCGGCGGTGCCGACGACGAGGGTGCCGCAGGAGATGGCCTCCGCGGTGGAGAGCGAGAAGGTCTCCGCGCGGCTGGAAACCACGACCACGTCGCTGGAGGCGAGCACGCGCGCCACCTCGGCCGGGGAGTCGAGGTACGGACGCACGGTGACCGCCCCGCGGCTGCCCGCAAACGCCTCGAGCTGCGCGCGCATCGGGCCGTCGCCCACGAAGAGCAGCCGCGCGCCGGTGGCTGCGTGGACGCGGTCGAAGGCCGCGAGCAGCACCGGGAGCTCTTTGTCGACCGTGAAGCGCCCGGAGTAGCAGATGGTGGGGGGCTCTCCGCGGGCGGCCCCGGCTGCGTCGGGCGTGAAGACCTCGACGTCGACCCCGAGGCCCACCTCGCGCACCCGGGGATAGCCCCGGTCGACCAGCTCGCGCGCCAGCGTGGGGGACGCGACGAGCGTGGCGTCGTAGCGGCTGTGCTGCCGGCGGAAGAAGGCCCACACCCCCTCGGCGAGCGCGTCGCCGCCGACGGGCGCGGGCAGGGCCTGCACCACGTTCTCGACGACCTGCCGGGGGTGGCTGTGGAAGAAGCCCACCACCCGCGGGGGATTCGCGGCCGAGCGCGCGGCCCGCAGCACGATGCCGGGCAGGGCGTAGTGGCTGGCGACCTCGATGACGTCGGGCTGGAGCCGCTGGATGAGCTCGCCGATGCCCGCGCGCAGCCCGAAGAGACGGTAGGCGTCGTTGCCCGGCATCGGCGGGCCCGGGAGGCGGTGCATCGTGCCGTCACCGAAGGCCTCGGTGGAGCGCACCTCGCCGGGCACCGCGAAGTGGCACTCCACCCCGAGTTTGGGGAGGACGCGCGCCTTCTCGCGGTAGTACCGCTTGATGCCGCCGCAGGAGTTGGAGAACGCGCTCGTGATGTCGAGCACCCGCATCGGGAGACCTCGCTCGCGCGTCACAACACCGTCACCGACCGACGGGCGGCGCGCGCGGGTCGAGTAGCGCGATCGGGGTTCGTTGTCCCGCGCATCCGTCCACCCGGGGAGGTGTCGCCGCAGGACCTTCGCCGCTTGCGCCCGGGCGGCGGGAGCCACTAGGGTCCGGGCCTTCCCTGTTGCAGGAGGCGATGCCGGTCCGATGCGCGCGGTGGTGATTCAGTTTCCGGGGTCGAACGCTGACTTCGACGCGCTCCACACCTTGCGCGACGTGGTGGGGGTGCAGACCGAGTACGTCTTCCACAAGACCCCTTCGCTGCCGGCCGGCACCGACCTCGTGGTGCTCCCCGGCGGCTTCTCCTACGGCGACTACCTCCGCTGCGGCGCCATCGCCCGCTTCGCCCCCGTCATGGCCGACGTGCGCCGGCACGTCGAGCGCGGCGGGCTCGTCCTGGGCATCTGCAACGGCTTCCAGATCCTCACCGAGGCCGGGCTCCTTCCCGGGGCCCTCACCCGCAACGCGCACCTGCGCTTCGAGTGCCGCGACGTGCTGGTGCGCGTCGACGCCGACGGGCCCTTCACGCAAGACCTCCGCGGCCGCGTGCTGCGCCTCCCCATCGCCCACGCCGAGGGGCGCTACCAGGCCGACCAGGGCACCCTCGACTCCCTGGAGGCGCGCTCCCTCGTGGCCTTCCGCTACGTGCCCGCGGCGTCGCCTGACCCGCGCGCGCCCGGCAACCCCAACGGGTCGCTCCACGACATCGCGGGCCGCTACGGCGGCCCGCGGCGCAACGTGCTCGGGCTGATGCCCCACCCCGAGCGCATGTCCGAACCCCTGCTCGGCGGCACCGACGGCCGCCTGCTCTTCCACTCCGCCGTGCGCGCCGCCCTCGCGCGCTGAACAACCCGAGAACACCGATGAGAGCGCACGAACCCGCGGTCACCCCCGAACTGGCCCGCGAGCACGGGCTCACCGACGAGGAGTACGCCCTCGCCCTCGCGGCGATCGGGCGCACGCCGACCTTCCCCGAGCTCGGGGTGCTGTCGGTGATGTGGTCCGAGCACTGCTCGTACAAGTCGTCGCGCGTCCACCTGAAGCGCCTGCCCACCAAAGGGCCCCGGGTCATCCACGGGCCGGGCGAGAACGCCGGCGTGGTCGACATCGGCGACGGCTGGGCGGTGGTCTTCAAGATGGAGTCGCACAACCACCCGTCGTTCATCGAGCCCTACCAGGGCGCCGGGACGGGGGTCGGCGGAATACTCCGTGACGTATTCACCATGGGCGCGCGCCCGGTCGCCGTGATGGACTCGCTGCGCTTCGGCGAGCCCGGCCACCCCCGCACGCCGGGCCTCCTGCGCGGCGTGGTGGCGGGCATCGCGGGCTACGGCAACGCCTTCGGCGTCCCGACGGTGGGCGGCGAGGTGCAGTTCGACGCGGCCTACAACGGCAACATCCTGGTCAACGCCTTCGCGCTGGGCCTCTGCCGCAGCGACCGGATCTTCCTCGGGCAGGCGAAGGGCGTGGGCAATCCGATCCTGTACGTGGGCGCCCGCACCGGCCGCGACGGCATCCACGGCGCCACCATGGCCAGCGCGGAGTTCCAGGAGGGCGAGGAGGCCGAGCGCCCGACGGTGCAGGTCGGCGACCCCTTCATGGAGAAGCTCCTGCTCGAAGGCTGCCTGGAGATCTTCGCGGCGGACGTGCTTGAGGGCATCCAGGACATGGGCGCCGCGGGCCTCACGTCGAGCACCGTGGAGATGGCCTCGCGGGCGGGCAACGGCGTCGAGCTCTGGCTCGACCGGCTGCCGCGGCGGGCGAAGCACCTCACGCCCTACGAGATCCTGCTGAGCGAGTCGCAGGAGCGGATGATCATGGTGGCGCGCGCGGGCGAGGAGCAGCGGGTGCTCGACATCTGCGCGAAGTGGGACCTCGACGCCCAGGTGGTCGGCCGAGTCACCGACACCGGGCGCTTCGTGGTGCGCGCCACGCCCGGCTACGACCCGCTCTCGGGCGACCCGTGGCCCGACGACCCCCCGGTCGCGGTCGACCTCCCGGTGGCCCTTCTCACCGACGAGGCCCCCGTCTACACGCGCCCCTGCGTCGACGACCCGCGCCTCACCGACCGCTACGGCGTCGACGCGACGGGCCTCGCCTTCGACCCGCGGTCCGACCTGCTGGAGCTGCTCTCCGCGCCCAACGTCGGCAGCCGCGCGTGGATCTACCGCCAGTACGACCACATCGTGCGCGACGGCACGGTGGTGAAGCCCGGCGCGGGCGACGCCGCGGTGGTTCGGCTCTTCTGCGAGGACGAGCGCGGCCGGCGGGAGAAGCTCGTGGCCATGTCGAGCGACTGCAACGGCCGCTTCTGCGAGCTCGACCCGCGCACCGGCGCCGCGATGGCCGTCGCCGAGGCGTGCCGCAACCTCGCGTGCGTGGGCGCCGCGCCCATCGGCCTCACCGACTGCCTCAACTTCGGCAACCCCCAGCGCCCAGAGATCATGGCGCAGTTTCGCGACGCCATCGACGGCATCGCCGACGCCTGCAAGGCCCTCGGGGTGCCGGTCGTCTCGGGCAACGTGAGCCTCTACAACGAGACGACCGAGGCGGGCGGAGCCCGCGCGGTGCTGCCGACGCCGACCATCGGCGCGGTGGGCCTCTTCGAGAAGGTGAGCGACATCGTCGGCGCGGGCTTCCGCACGGCGGGCGACCACGTGTTCGCGCTGGGTCCCCACGGCGACGACCGCCTCGGGGGCAGCGAGTGGCTCACCCGCCGCACGGGCCGGGTGTGCGGCCGGCCGCCCTCCATCGACCTCGCGGCAGAGGCTGCGCTCCAGGGCTTCCTGGTGCGGGCGGCGCGTGAGGGACTGCTGGCGTCGGCGCACGACTGCGCGGAGGGCGGGCTGCTGGTCGCGCTCGCCGAGGCGTGCATCCTGGGGCAGTCGGGCGCGACCGTGGCGCTGCCCGCGGAGTACGCCGTGACGCCGGGCGGGCTCTTCGGCGAAGACCCGACGCGGGTGGTGGTGTCGGTGACGCCGTACGTGCTCGGGCTGTTCATGCAGCGCGTCGCCGAGGCGGGCGTGCCGGCCGCCATGCTGGGCCGGGTGGGAGGCGCCTCGCTGGCGCTGGAGGGCGTCGCGACCTGGGGCCTCGACGAGCTCCGCGAGGCCCACGCGTCGGCGCTCGACTCCATCGTCGGCGGAGACGATGCGCGCGCCGGATCCTGAGCACTGGCTCTACCGCCACGCGCCGCGCGAGTGGCTGCGCGCCTCGCTCGGCGAGCTCGAGCAGGCGAAGCGGGCCTACGCCGCGCACAACGGGCGGGCAGGGCTCGCGGGGTGTCGGCGCGCGGCGGGCGTGGCGCTCAACGGGTGGCTCGCGACCCTCGACGCGCCGCCCGAGTCCTACGGCCGCTCGTACATGGACCACCTCGCGGCCCTGGGCGCCGACGAGGGCGCGCCCGAGGCCGTGCGGGCGGCGGCCCGGGTGCTGCGGCAGACGCCACTGCCCGGCGGGGAGATCGTCGCGCTGCGCACCGCGACCACCGACGCGCGGGCCCTCGACGCGGCGGAGACCGTGATGGCCCACGCCTACGCCGGGGTCGTGCGAGCCGAGCCGGAGTAGCCGCAGTGACGGAGGCATCTGCGCGGGCGGGCATTGCTCCGCCGGACACAATTGGGATTACCTTCGAGCGGACCAGGAGACCGTGGGGTAGCTGAGGATGTTCATGAGCGAGCTGCGGGAGAGGGTTCTGATCCGGCACGAGGGCGACCGCGACCTCTATCTGGTGCGCGCGTGGCACGCCGCCGACCCGCCCTTCGAGCCGTGGTCGGGCGACCCCGCGGGCGCCTGCATCCAGGCCCTTCGCCGCGGAGGCCTGGCCGGTCTCTGGCGCGCCTTCGGCTCACCGCAGCCGCAGACCCGGCGCGAGCAGGAGCTCGCGCTGCTCGAACAGGTCCGTCGCGGCGCCATCGTGGTGCGCGCGGTCTCCCGCCCGATGCTCACGCTGCGGTCGCGGCGGGGCGAACCCCTCCCCTTCGACGTTGACCCCGAAGTCGACGAGCCCGCGCACGCGCTCTCCATCACCAGCGCCGACGCCTTCGAGGTCGACCTCGGCGAGACCGTCACCATCACCGCAGACGGCGCCCCGCCCGGCACCTACGCGTGGTCGATCGAGTCGGGGCCGGGCACCCTCCGCGGCGCCACCACCACGCCCACCGCGCGCGTGCACTGCGACGGCCCCGGCTCCGTGGTCGTGCTGGTCGAGCACACCTGGGCCGGAGACGTGAAGCGGGCCCGCGCGACCGTCACGGTGCACCAGTATGTCTGGCGGTGGGACGCGCCCCACGACACGCCCCACGATCAATACGTCAACCTGCCGCGCGCGTGGGAACCCGCGTGCAACGGCCGCGACGTGGAGCTCGTGGGGCACATCGAGCCCCGAACGGCGGGCAAGACCGTGCGCTTCAACGCCGTCCCCAACCCCGACAACGAGCCCGACACGGTTGCGGCCACCGCGGACGCGACGCTCGACCACGCCACCGCGACCACCGACGCCAACGGGGTGGCGCGGGTCACGATCACGCTCCCCTGGTACGGCGGCTCGCGCTGGAAGGTGGGCGGGCGAACCGACACCATGCCCCCCGAACCGGTGGCCTCCGGCGAGCTCACCGTCTGGCGCAAGGTGTTCTATCAGCGCACCGAGATGGACGCTCCTCCGGCGCCGACGACCCTTTCGCTCGCGGCGCCGGCGGATATGATCACGGCGCTCCTCGCGGCCTTCGACCCCGTGTTCATCAAACTCGCGCCCGGGGTGAAGGAGCACGACACCACGCCCTACCAGGAGCACCTCACGGCGGCGCAGCGATCGACGCTCGAAGGCACCCTGCGACCGGCGGCGGTCGACGCGCGCTCGCCCTTCAAGATGAACATCGTGACCGTCGACAAGGCCGACATCGTGGCCGACCAGACCTGGGCGGGCGCCACGAGCGCGGCGGTGTTCGTGATCCCCACCTGGATCGCGAAGTGGGCGTACGAGCCGACGGTGATCACCGCGCAGTATCAGAAGGCCGACGGCACCTGGGACAACCTCATCAACGTGCAGGTGAACGACAACCCCGCGGACGCCTCGCAGGTGAGCGTGCAGGCCGAGGTGCCGGGCTTCGCCGCGCCGTCCACGGTCAACGTGTCGATCCACTACCGCTTCCAGCGCGGCACCGCGGGGGGGTGGGGCGGCACCACCGGGACGCTCTTCATGTGCATCGGCCGGCAGCGCCGGGCCAGCGCCGCCACGCCCACCGGGGCGCAGCTCCAGCAGGCCCTCACCCACGAGATCGGCCACGCGCTCGGGCTCGTCCCGCCGGCCGTCGCGTGGGTCGACCCCGATCCCCGCGACGCGCCCTACAGCCTCAAGCACTGCAAGTACAAGGACACCGCGGCGACCCCCGAGCCCCGGTGTGTGATGTGGTTCATGCTGGGCGGCTCCGGGGCCCGGCTGCGCTTCTGCAAGGACGACCGCCCCGACGACTGCTCGCACCATCTCTACCGCACCGACTACGCCTCGCTCTCCTGGATCTGACCGCCGCACCGCCATGCACGCCGCCCTCACCCTCCGGCACCCCTTTCGCGCGCCGCACGACGGCCCCGTCCCCCTGCGCCTGCAGTTGGAGGCCGACCCCGAGCTGCACCGCGCCCTCGACGGCGCCCTCGACCAGGCCCTCGACGTCGTGCTGGTGCGCCGCGACCTGCCGGGCGTGCGCTTCGTCACGACCTTCGACCCCCGCGCGCTCGACGTGACCATCCCCCCGCTGCCGCCCGGCGCCCCGCCGCAGCCCACGCCGGGCGCGGTCAGCCCCGGCGTGTTTCGCGAAGACCGCACCTTCGACCTCCACGACCACGGCGCGGCCCACCTGGGATCCGCCGACTACTACGTCTTCGCCGCATTCGCGACGGCCTACACCGACCCGCGGCCGATGCGCGTCGAGCACCCGAGCGTGGTGCTCCCGGGGTGGTCGTTTCAGGAGCTCCCAGAGGCGCGCGAGACCTCCGACACCATGGTCATGCCCCCCGCGACCCACGCGGTCATGGCCTCGTATCGTCTCGACGATGCGGGCCCGCGCGTCGTGGGCGCCTTCCGCTGCCAGGCCCGCGCGGTCGTCGGGTCGACGCCGTCTCCGCCCTTCCTCACCGTGGTGGTCATCCACCGGCGCCCGCACGGCGGCGTGTCCGCCGCGAGCTTCGTCGCCCCACCGTATCTCCGCGACGGTGACCACGTCGGAACGTTCTCGATCCCCCTCGCCGCCGTGCTCCCCGAGGACCGCCCGGGTCCGTGCCGCATCCTGGTGTTCTGCGGCGACGAGCTCTCCGCCCCGCTCGACGCGGTGCTCCCGTGACGACCCTCGGTCGCGCCCTCCTGGCGGGCCTCGCGTCCGTCGGCGCCTGCCACCCCAATCCCCCCGCACCCGTGCGAGTGGAGACCCCTCCCATGACCATCCGTGACCCGTCCCCCGCACCGCCGACCGTGCAACCGCCGACCGTGCAACCGCCGACCGCCGGACCCGCGGCGCCGCGCCCCGCGGTGGCTCTCCACGTGGCCGATGAGGCCGTCGCGGTGCGGGAGGCCCTCGCTCTGACGCTCCCCTCCGACGGGGGGCGCGTCGCGGCGCTGCTCACCGCAGGCCCGGGCGTGCGCGCCGAGGCGCTGCGCCAACGGCTGCGGGCGGCGCTCTCCGCGGACCCGCGGGTGACCCTCGCCACCGTAACTACTGCGCCCGGCGCGCCGGTGGCCGATCCGGGCGTCGCCGGTGGGCACGTGAACACCGTCGCGACCGTCGTGAGCCCTCGCCCCGACGTGGTGGTGGGCGCCAGCGAGCACGCCGGGACCCTCTACCTGGTGGGCAGCGACCCGGGCCCCGACGGCCTCGGCGGGGGCGCGGCCGGGCGCCGCTGGGTGATCCGATTCGGCGCTCCAGGAGTACCGCGATGACCCTCCCCGCTAACGGAACCGCACTCCCCGAGGTCTCCTTCCGCTTCACCTCCGTGGGCGACCCGTCGACCCACTGGCGGGTGATCCGGATGACCCAGCACGAGGCCATCTCGGAGACCTACGAGTGCGTCATCGACCTGGCGACCGAGACGCTCACGGTCGCGCCCTCCGCGCTGCTCCGGCAGCGGGCCACCCTGGTGATGGAGCGCGAAGTGCTGGACCGCCGCATCCACGGCGTGGTGCGCCGCGTGGAGGACCTCGGCACCGTCGCGGGCAACCGCCTCGCGCGGGTGTTCCTGGTGCCGCGGCTGTGGCTGCTCTCCCAGCGGGTCGACTCGCGGATCTTCCAGCGGGTGACGGCCCTGGAGATCCTGTCCCAGGTGCTGTCCGCGGCGGGCCTCTACGCCGGCGAGGTCGACGACCGCGTCGACACCGAGCGGCCGGTGCGCGAGTTCTGCGTGCAGTACCAGGAGAGCGACCTGGACTTCGTGATGCGGCTGATGGAGGAGGAGGGCGTCGCGTTCTTCTTCGACCACCAGGGCGAGGCCGAGGTGCTCGTGCTCGACGACGAGCCCTCGTCGATGACGGCCGTGCTCGGCCTCGGGGGCGACGTGTTCGCGGTCGCGGGCACCGAGGCCTCGACGGCCTCGTCGGAGACGATCCGGCGCTTCGACTGGCACCACGACGCGCTCTCCTCGGGGGTGATCCTCCGCGACTACGATTTCACCAACCCGAGCGGCGTGATGGACCTCACGCGGCCGGTGCCGGAGCCGCCGATGACCGCCGGGGTCTTCGAGTACCCCGGGCGCTACACGTGGTCGAACTACGACGACGACTCCCGGCACGCGTGGCAGCGGCACGACGGCCAGCGGCGCGGCGACCGCCGGCAGCGGGAGCTGGAGACCTGGACCGAGAGCGGCGAGGGCCTCGGCAACGGCATCGGCTTCACCCCGGGCTACACCTTCGGTCTCGTCGACCACGGCCGCGAGGACCTCAACCGCCGCTACGTGGTCACCCGCGTCGAGCACCGGGCGATCGCGCGCGAGGAGCTCACCACCGACCACCGCGACCCGAGCCTGGGCGACGACCGCTACCACAACCGCTTCGAGTGCGTGGCGGACACGGTGCCCTTCCGCCCGCGGCGGGTGACGCCCCGGCCAGTGATCCACGGGGTGCAGACGGCGGTGGTCGTGGGCGACCAGCCGGAGATCGACACGGAGTTCCACGGGCGGGTGAAGGTGCAGTTCCACTGGGACCGCAGCGGGCGCACAGGCCGCGAGGCCTCGTGCTGGATCCGCGTGGCCCAGACCTGGGCGGGCGCCGGCTGGGGGACGATGTTCATCCCGCGGCTGGGCATGGAGGTGGTGGTGGCCTTCGAGGAGGGCGACCCCGACCGGCCGCTCATCGTGGGCTGCGTCTACAACGGCGCCAACAACGCGCCGTACATGCTCCCGGACGAGAAGACGAAGAGCACCATCAAGTCCAACAGCTCGCCCGGGGGCGGCGGCTCCAACGAGCTGCGCTTCGAGGACGCCGCCGGCTCCGAGGAGGTCTACCTCCACGCGCAGAAGGACCTCAACGAGGTCGTGGAGCACGACCACACCACCCGGGTGAAGCGCCACCACACCAACACGGTGGACGGGAACGACACGGAGAGCGTCGGGGGCGACCAGGCCCTGACGGTGTCGGGCAACCGCACCAAGACCATCAAGAAGGACGAGAAGACCACCGTCCGCAAGAGCCGCGTGGAGGTCGTGGATATCGACGAGACCATCACCGTGCACGGCAAGCGCACCGAGATCGTCGACGGCGTCGAGAGCATCACCCTCAACGACGTGCGGGAGACGACGATCGCGAAGGGCGACGCGCTCACCGTGAGCACCGGCGACCACTACGTCGGGGTCGCCGCGGGCAACGACCTGCACGACGTGGTCGGCGACAAGAGCGACCACGTCACCGGGCAGTACACCATCAACGCCGAGGGCCAGTTCCAGGTTACCCAGGGGACCGTCACGCTCAACATCCAGGACCTCGTGCTGCTCAACGCGAGCGCCAACAAGGTCACCTTCACCAACAGCTCGGGCACCATCGAGTTCGACGGCGGCAAGGTCGTGATCAACGCGCAGAACGAGATCGTGCTCGCCTGCGGGGCGTCGTCGCTCTCGCTCAAGAAGAACGGCGAGATCGCGCTGAGCGGGTCGAAGGAGGTCGGCGTCGGATCGGGGAGCAGCGCGGTGAAGGTCGAGCCCGCGGGGATCACCTCCTCGGGGCCCAAGATCACCTCCTCGGCGATCGGCGTGCACGAGATCTCCGGCGCGCTCATCAAGATCAACTGAGGGGCACCGGCGGCACCATGCGACGACTGATCGAGCAGCTCCGCGCCAGCGTCGACGCCTTCGTCGAGCAGCGCGACGACCTGGCGCTGCTGCTGGCGTCGAGCGACGACGACGCC
>CAIOSS010001349.1 GCA_903860995.1 uncultured delta proteobacterium
GACGACTGACGGACAGGGGAACTGCTCGTTCCAGCCCCCGGCGCGGGCGGTGTTTCCGGCGGCGGAGGCGCGCATCGGGCTGGAGTCGCCGCGCCTCGACACGGAGCTTCTGGCGACGTCGGGGTTTTCGTTCCAGTGGCAGCCGCTGCGGGGCGTCGCGGGGGCGGTGACGGTGGTGATGGTCACGAAGCAGCCGCCGGCCTTCGATCCCATCAGCGGGCGCATCACCAACCATGACGACGTGGTGTGGGCGTGGTCGACGGCGGAGCCTGGCAACACCCCTGGCGACAACCGCGCGGTCGACGGCACCGTGCCCGTGCGCTTCGGCCGCCAGGGTGTGCGCCGCGACGGAACCCTCGGCCCCGCCTGGGGCCGCGACACCTTGAACCCCGGGGCGTACTGGTGGTTCGTGTACGCGATCAACCAGGGCGCGGTGGTGGCCACCAGCGTGGCGCAGGGCTTCGTGGTGGGCGCCGCGCCGCCGCGCCCGCAGTCGTGCCGGATGGCGAGCCAGTGCGTGGGTCCGGGCGAGCTGCCCGAGCTCTACGAGTGTTACCAGTCGCAGTGTCGTCGGCGCTGCGCGTCCGACCTCGACTGCCGCGCCGAGGGCACCGTGTGCCTCTTCGACGCCACCATCACCGCCGCCTCCGCGGTGCGTCGCGGGGCCTTCTGCGGCACCGTCGTGAACCCGATGACGGGCGACGCGGGCGTCACGCGCGACGGCCCGAACTGACCCCTGCGGTCAGCCCACGCGCTCCAGCACCAGCGGAACCTCCTCGGCGGACCCCTCGCCGACGCTCACCGCGCGGGTGAGGCGCTCGATGGCGCGGGCGGCGCTGGCCTCGTCGCGGGCGTGCACCCACGCGATGGCCTCGCCGACGGACACCTTGTCGCCGACGTTGCGCTCGAAGACGAAGCCCACCGCGGGGTCGATGGTGTCGGTGGTGCGCGCGCGGCCGGCGCCCATCTCCACGCCCGCGATGCCGACGCCGTGGGTGTCGATGGTGAGGAGCGTGCCGGCGGCGGCGGCGCGGAAGGGGACGCGCAGCGGGGCCGTGGGGAAGACCGCCGGGTCGTCGACGGCGCGGGGGTCACCGCCCTGCGCGGCGACCATGGCGCGGGCGACCTTCGCGGCGCTGCCGTCGGCGACGGCGGCGAGGAGCATCGCGCGGGCGATGGTTTCGTCGGCGGCGACGCGGCCCATGACGAGCATCGAGGCGCCGAGGGTGAGGGTGACCTCGCGGAGGTCGTCGGGGCCGCGCCCGTGGAGCAGCTCGAAGGCCTCGATGGTCTCGAGGGCGTTGCCGACGGTGCGGCCGAGGGGGCGGTCCATGCGGGTGAGCCAGGCGACGCAGTCTTTGCCGCCGCCGCGGGCGACGTCGACGAGGTTGCGCGCGAGGGCGCGGGCCTGCTCCGGGGTCTTCATGAAGGCGCCGCTGCCGAACTTCACGTCCAGCACGAGCCCGTCGATGCCCTCGGCGAGCTTCTTGGAGAGGATGCTCGCGACGATGAGGGGGATGGACTCGACGGTGGCGGTGACGTCGCGCAGCGCATAGAGGCGCTTGTCGGCGGGGGCGAGCTCGGCGGTCTGGCCGATCATGCAGGTGCCGACGTCCCGGACGAGCTCGCGGAAGCGCGGGATGGAGAGGTCGACGGAGAAGCCCGGGATGGCCTCGAGCTTGTCGAGGGTGCCGCCGGTGTGGCCGAGGCCGCGGCCGGAGATCATCGGGACGGCGACGCCGCACGCGGCGACCATGGGGGCGAGGGCGAGGGAGACCTTGTCGCCGACGCCGCCGGTGGAGTGCTTGTCGACCTTGCGGGCGGGGATGTCGGAGAGGTCGACGACGGTGCCCGAGTCGCGCATGGCGAGGGTGAGGGCGACGGTCTCCTCGGGGCTCATGCCGCGGAAGAAGACGGCCATCGCGAAGGCGGTCATCTGGTAGTCGGCGACGTCGCCCCGGACGAAGCCCGCGATGAGCTGCGCGATGTCGGCGGAGGAGAGGGCGTGGCCGTCGCGCTTGGCGGCGATGAGCTCGGGGGTGGTGCGTGCCATAGAGGCCGCGGACGCTACCACCGCCCGCGGGGGGTTGTCGGGGGGAGAGGCGGTGGGGTAGGGTTCCGCCGCGCTGGCAGGAGCCTGATCGGGGTTCGTCTAATGGCAGGACGCGGGTTTTTGGTACCCGCTACGGGGGTTCGAATCCCTCACCCCGAACCGAAGATTCCACCGGAGATCCAGGCGGATTCGGAGACCCCCGAAATGGGCGTCACCGCTATGCTGCGGGAGGCGGGTCGGCGGGGCCGCAGGGCGGAGGTGACCTTCAGCGTCATCATCTCCTCGCACTGCCGGGCCCAGCTCGGGGTGCGGTAGATCTCGATCGCGCTCGCCGACGCACGGCCCGCGTGGGTCCAGCGGGTGGCGACCTCGGGGGTGACCCCGCGTCAGCACAGGCGCTGACGAACGTGTGCCGGATGTCGTGCACGCGATGCCGCGTGACCCCGGCCCGGATCAGGTCGGCCCGGAACTCCCGGTAGACCGCACCTTGCCGACGACACTTCCCAACGCTGGCGAGCCGTCGATGGGTGCGGCCGCCCGCCGCCGCGTCCTCGACCCAGATGCGCCCGCCGTGGGCCTCGACGGCGGCGCGACAGAACGCCAGGCCGAGGCCACGGCTCGTGTCCTCGTGACCCGCACCCGGGCCGTTACCGAGCCGGACGCGCGGCTCGAAGATGCGCTCCCGGTCGGCGGGCGCGACCCCGGGGCCGTGGTCGCGAACCATCACCTCCACGCCGCCGCCCGCGGCCGCGCGGGTTGCGATCACGATGCGTCCCCTCCCGTACTTGCGGGCGTTGTCGAGGAGGATCTCGAGCACCCGGCGCACGACATCGCGGTCGGCCTGGAGCGACCGCGGCGCGTGGGTTCCCTGGACGACGACAGGCGAACCGGTGGGGGGCCCGGCTCGCGCGACCGTCGGTGACCAGCGCCGCGAGGTCGAAATCGCGCGGGTGAGCGGCATGGTGCCACCGTCCACCCACTTCAGGTCGAGCGCGGCGAGCAGCATGGACTGTAGGCGAGCGGCCGCGTTCGCGATGTCCTCCACGATCTCCGCGCGCTCGGCCATCGTCACGCCGGGCCAGTCGCGGAGGTAGCTGGCGTTGGCGGACACCAGCATGAGTTGGTTCTTCACGTCGTGGATGAGGAAGCCGGCGATGGCGTCGCGCTCGCCGAGGGCGTGCGCGGAGACGCAGGTTGCGTCACGGTCGCCGGTGGGCAACCCCCTCCACCCCTAAGGTGCGGAAGAGCCGATGTCGTTGACGTCGAGCACCCCACCACCCAACCCTGTCCAGGCGTGAGGAGAATGTCGATCGCGCGTCATCGGGATGTCGAGCGCGGCGTCACCGGCTCAGGGCGGTGGGATCGGTAGCGTCTCGAACGACACCTCGAGGTCGAACACGCCGCCCGCCGAGGCGAAGCTGTCGCCAACGGTGACAATCCACGTGCGAGCCTCGCCCGAGGTGTTCGGGTGACGCAGTACGTTGCCTCCCGAAATGAGACCCAGGGCGTCCGACGCCAGGCAGCTCGTCGCGCCGCAGGCGTCGAGCACTCGGATATGTGGAGAGATCGCAGGCGTGCCGGTGGGCGTCGCGCGAACGACCACGAGGTAGCCCGCGGGAACGGTGACCCGGTAGTACAGCGCGCGGCCCTGGAACGCCTCGCTGTCGCAGGTGGCGGCGGACGTGGCGA
>CAIOSS010001350.1 GCA_903860995.1 uncultured delta proteobacterium
CGACCAACCCCGGTCCGAAGCGAGGACGAGACCCCAAAGAATGCCGAGAAAATATGATGAAAATGAGACCAGAGGACAGCCATTCATGGAGAGGGGCGCGCGGCAGCGGGGGTGAGGTCGCGCGCGAGCGTCGACGCATCGCCTGCGAATCTCAGAAGAGTCGGTTGAGCCCGTTGAGCGCCGCCACCCGGTAGGCCTCGGCCATGGTGGGGTAGTTGAAGGTCGTGTTGACGAAGTAGTTGATGGTGTTGCGGCCCTCGGGCTGGCTCATCACCGCCTGGCCGATGTGGATGATCTCGCTCGCCTGGTGGCCGAAGCAGTGGATGCCGAGGATGGCCAGCGTCTCGCGGTGGAAGAGCAGCTTGAGCATCCCGACGGTCTGCCCGGTGATCTGCGCGCGCGCGAGGCTGCGAAACAGCGAGTGGCCCACCTCGTAGGGGACCTTGTCGGCCGTGAGCTCGCGCTCCGTGCGCCCGAGGGAGCTGATCTCGGGGGTGGTGTAGATGCCCGCGGGGATGTCCTGCGCGAGGCGGTTGTCGCAGGAGCCGCACGCGACGTGCGAGGCCGCGAAGCGCCCCTGGTCGTAGGCCGCGCTGGCCAGGGCGGGCTGACCGATGACGTCGCCCACCGCGTAGATGTGCGCGAGCGAGGTCTGGTACTGGTCGTTGACCTTGATCTGGCCGCGGTCGTCGGTGACCACGCCGAGGGCCTCGAGGCCCATGCCCTGGCTGTTGCCGGTGCGCCCGTTGGCCCAGAGCAGCACGTCGCTCTTCACCCGCTTGCCGCTCTTCAGGTGCAGCACCACCCCGTCTTCGACGGGCTCGATGCGCTCCATCTCCTCGTTGTGCCGGATGACGCACCCCTGGTCGCGCAGGTGGTACGAGAGCGCGTCGATGATCTCGTCGTCGAGGAAGGACAGCAGCTTCTCGCGCGTGTTGATGAGGTTCACCTTCACGCCGAGCGTGCGGAACATCGACGCGTACTCGCAGCCGATCACCCCGGCGCCGTAGATGGTGATGGTCGACGGCGTCTCCTTGAGGCGCAGCACCGTGTCGCTGTCGCAGATGCGGAAGTGCGCGAAGTCGACGTTGGCCGGGCGGTAGGGCCGCGAGCCCGAGGCGATCACGAAGGCCCGCGCGTGCAGCTTCTCCGAGGCCCCGCCGGGCGCCTCGACCTCGACCACGTTGGGCTCGACGAAGCGCGCCGAGCCGTGCACCACCCGCACCCGGTTGCGCTCGTAGAACCCGTGGCGCATCGCCACCTGCCGGCGCACCACGCTCTCCGCCGAGCGCAGCATCCCCGCCAGGGGGATGGGGTCGTCGTTCATCAACAGCGGCAGGAAGAGCGGGTTGTTGCGGAACTCGGCGAGCTGAGAGACCGTGTGCCGCAGGGCCTTGGAGGGGATGGTGCCCCAGTGGGTGCACCCGCCGCCGACGTCGTTGTAGCGCTCGACCACGGCCACGGAGAGCCCCGACTTGGTGGCCTTCATGGCGGCCCCTTCGCCGCCAGGGCCGCTCCCGATCACGACCAGGTCATAGTGCTGTTCCATCACGGCGACGGCGTTGATGACCCGCAGACGGCGTCCGGGTCAAGCCCCTCGCCCGTTCACCCCCGCAGCACCGACGACGTCGCCGTGTCCATCGCCGCGAGCTCATCGGGCGTGCCCTCGGCCACCACCCGCCCCCCCGCGCGCCCGCCGCCGGGGCCCAGCTCGATGATCCAGTCGGCCGCCCGCAGCACCGACGGGTGATGCTCGATGACCACCAGCGAATCCCCCCGGTCGACCAGCTGCTGCATCACGCTGATGAGCCGCATCACGTCCGACACGTGCAGCCCCGTGGTGGGCTCGTCCAACACGTAGAGCGTCCCGCCGCCGCCCGTCTGTAGCTCCGTCGCCAGCTTGATGCGCTGCGCCTCGCCGCCCGACAGCGTGTGCGACCCCTGGCCCAGCGCCAGGTACCCGACGCCCAGGTCGTGCAGCAGGTCCAACGGGCGCTTCACCTTGGCGACCTGGGAGAACACCTGCCGCGCCTCCTCGACGGTGAGCCCCAGCACCTCGCCGGCGTCGTACCCATGGAGCTTTACGTCGCGGGTCTCGCGGGAAAACCGCGCCCCGGCGCACACCTCGCAGGGCACCACCACGTCGGCCATGAAGGCCATCTCGACGTGCTTCACCCCCGCGCCGTCGCAGGTCTCACAGCGCCCGCCGCCGCTCTCGGCGCTGGTGTTGAACGAGAATCGCCCGATGCCCCAACCCCGCTTCTTCGACTCGGGCATCAGCGCGAAGAGCTTCCGGATCTCGTCCCAGATGCCCACGTAGGTCGCCGGCACCGAGCGCGGCGTGCGCCCGATGGGCGATTGATCAATGGCCACCGCCCGCTTGAGCGCCTTCCACCCGTCGATGGACTGGTACCCCAGCGGGTCGTCCGTGGTGAGCTTGAGCTTCTGCCGCACCGCCCGCAGCAGGATCTTCTCCACCAGCGTGCTCTTGCCCGAGCCCGACACCCCCGCCACGCAGACGAACCTCCCCAGCGGGAACCTCGCCGTCGTCGACTGCAGGTTGTGCCCGCGCGCGCCCTTCACGGTGACCGCCTCGACCCCCTTCATCGGCCGCCGACGCGCCCCCTCGCCCAGGGCGATGCGCAGCGCCTTCGCCGTGGGCCCGTCGCCCGCCAGCACCTCCGCCGCCGGGCCGTTGGCCGCCACGTGACCGCCCGCCTTGCCGCCCGCGGGCCCCAGGTCGACCACCCAGTCTGCGCTCTGGATCACCTCCGCGTCGTGCTCCACCACGATCACGCTGGCGCCCCGGTCGACCAGCGCCCGCATCGCCTTCACCAGCCGCTGCGTGTCCCGGCCGTGCAGCCCGATGGTGGGCTCGTCGAGCACGTACAAGACCCCGGTGAGCCCCGCGCCGATCTGCGCCGCGAGCCGCAGCCGCTGCATCTCGCCGCCGGACAGGGTGTTGGCCCGGCGGTCGAGCGTCAGGTAGTCGAGCCCGAGCTCCAGCAGCGTGGTGAGCTTCGACTCCAGCTGCGACTTCGGGGCCTCCGCGATGAGCGCCTCGCGGGCCGTCAGCGTCATCGCCGTGAGCGCGTCGCGCATCTCCTCCGGCGTGCTCGCCATGGCCTCGTGGAAGCGCTTGCCCCCGAGGCGCACCGCCCGCGGAATGGGCGCGAGGCGCGAGCCCCCGCAGGCCCGGCACTGCACCCCGTCGGCGTCCACGCCGCGGCCCTCGCAGGACTTGCACTGCCCCTGCGGGGTGTTGAAGGAGAAGTGCCGCGGGTCGAGCTCGGGGATGCCGAGCCCGCACTTCGGGCACGCCCGGCGGGTGCTCACCACCTGCGCTTCGCCCACCCGCCCGCTGCGCTCGTCGCGCTCGATGACGCAGTTGCCCTCCGCGAGCGACACCGCCGCGCGGATCATCTTCATCAGCTTCGCGGGCTCGTTGGCGTGCGCCGCGCCCATCCACAGCCACACATCATGGACCTTGGTCTTCTTCAGCGTCGGGACCTTGTCGGGCTCGTAGTCGACCCCGTCGACCCGCACCTGCTCGACGCCCGACTTGCGCGCCCGCTCGATGACCTCGCCGTGCAATCCCTTCCGCGCCCGCACCACCGGCGCGAAGATCGACAGGTTGGCGTTGGGCGGATAGTGCGTGGCCAGCTCCTCCACGATGGCCTCCGGCGAGCGCGCCCCGATGGGGAGGTCGCACTTCGGGCAGAAGGGCGTGGCCACCTTCGCGTAGAGCAATCGCAGGTAGTGGGCGACCTCGGTCACCGTCGCAACGGTGCTCATCGCCCCGGCGCGCGCCGTGCGCTGCTCCAGCGAGATGGCGGGGGGAATGCCCACCACCCGGTCGACGTCGGCGCGACCGAGGGACGGCAGGTACTGCCGGGCGTAGGGGGAGAGCGTCTCCAGGAAGCGCCGCTGCCCCTCGGCGTAGATCACGTCGAAGGCCAGCGAGCTCTTGCCCGAGCCCGACGGGCCCGTCATCGCGACGAGCTTCTCGCGCGGAATCTCCAGGTGGCCGATGTGCAGGTTGTGCTCGCGCGCCCCGTCGAGAATGATCGAGTCGGGCACCGTGATGGTCGCCGGCGGACGCACCGCCCGCGCCCGGTTGACCCCGCGCGACTGCGTCGAGTCGAGCGCGTCGCGCAGGTACGGGGCGAAGCGCGAGCGCGTGCTCTTCGCGACCTCCTCGGGGGTGCCCTGCGCCACCACCTCGCCGCCGAGATGCGCGGCCTCGGGGCCGAGGTCGATGACGTGGTCGGCCCGCGCGGCCACGTAGGGCTCGTGCTCGACCACCACCACCGTGGCCCCGCGCTCGACCATCGCGTCGAGGGTGTCGAAGACCCGCGCCACGTCGCGGCGATGCAGGCCCGTCGTGGGCTCGTCGAGGATCACCAGGCTCCCGCGGCGCACCTCGGACAGGGCCGCGGCCAGCTTGAGGCGCTGCGCCTCGCCGCCCGAAAGGTGCGAGAGGGCCTGGCCCACGCAGAGGTACCCGAGGCCCACGTCGAGCATGGGCTGGAGCGCCGTCACGAGGTGCCCGTCGTCGCGGAAGTGATCGGCCACCGCGAAGGCCGACATCTCCAGCACGTCGGCGATGGAGGCGCCGCGCACGCGGACCTCGAGCACTTCATCCTTGAAGCGACGGCCGTGGCAGTCGGGGCACTGGAAGCTCACGTCCGCCAGGAACTGCATCTCCACCGTCTCGTACCCGGCCCCCTCGCAGGTGGGGCAGCGCCCGCCCTCGACGTTGAAGGAGAAGGTGCGGGTGGAGTACCCCCGCTCCTTCGACTCGGGCGACGTGGCGAAGCGCGCGCGGATGCGGTCGTAGATCTTGAGGTAGGTCGCGGGGTTGCCGCGGGTGGTGCGCCCGAGCGGACCCTGGTCGACGTGCACCACGTCGGTGATGGCGTCGACGCCTTCGAGGGCGTCATAGGGGAGCGACTCCTCGGCGCGCACCGCGAGCCCGCGCGCCGCGAGCGCCCGCGTCACCGCGGGGTACAGCGTCTCGCCCACGAGCGAGCTCTTGCCCGAGCCCGACACGCCGGTGATGACCGTGAGCACCCCGGTGGGGATCACCAGGTCGACGGCCTTGAGGTTGTGCCCGCGCGCCCCGAGGAGCGCGAGGGTGCCGCGCCCCTTGCGGCGCTTCGGCTTCACGAGCCCCACCGAGCGCAGCGCCTCGCCGGTGGGCGTGTCGGCGCGGGTGAGCGCCGCCGGGTCGCCGTCGAACACGATCACCCCGCCGGCCTCGCCCGCCTCGGGGCCGAGCTCGATCACCCGGTCGCTCGCGGCGATGACGTCGAGGTCGTGCTCGATGACCAGCGCCACGTTGCCCAGCTGCGCGATGCCCCGCGCCACCCCGATGAGCCGCTCGGCGTCCCGCGGGTGCAGCCCCGCCGTGGGCTCGTCGAGCACCATCAGGGTGCCGGTGAGGGAGGTGCCCAGCGCGGCGGTGAGGGCGACGCGCTGCACCTCGCCGCCCGACAGCGTGCGCGAGGCCCGCTCCAGGGAGAGGTACCCGACGCCCACGTCGTCGAGGTACCCGAGGCGCGCGCGGATCTCCCGCAGCACCCGGTCGGTGGCCTCGTCGGTGATCGGGACGGGCTCGAGCCGCGCCCGCAGCTCGGTCACCGGGAGCGCGCCGGCGTCGCCGATGGAGAGGCCGCACACCCGGTAGCGGGACACCTCCGAGCGCACCCGAGACCCGTTGCACGAGGGGCAGGTGGTGTAGCGCCGGAAGCGCGAGAGGAAGACCCGCACGTGCATCTGGTAGGCCTTGCCCTCCAGCCACGAGAACCACGCGCGCACCCCGGTGAACCCCTTGGTCCCCTCCAGGATCATGTCGCGGTGCTTCTCCGACAGCTCGCGCCAGGGCTTGTCGGTGGGGATCTTCTGCGCCTTGCAGAGCGTCGCGAGGGCCTTGCGCTCGAAGGCCGTGGTCTTGCCCGTCCACGGCTTGATGGCGCCCTTGTCGAGCGAGAGCCCGTCGTCGGGGACCACCTTGCCCCAGTCGATGTCGATGATGCGCCCGAAGCCCCGGCAGCCCTCGCAGGCCCCGAGCGGCGACTGGAAGGAGAACAGCGCCGGGGTCGGCTCGGGGTAGGTGCGCCCGCAGTGCGCGCAGTCGAGCCCGCGGCTGTAGCGCCCGACGCGCCCGTCGCCCGCCGGGCGGTCGACCCAGTGCACCTCCGCCCGCCCTCCCCTGGCCATCGAGGTGCTCAGCGCCTCGGCCACGCGCGAGCGCTCGTCGCCGCTCACCTTCAGCCGGTCGGCGATGACGTCGATGCCGCCGTGCACGATCACCTCGGAGGGCGCGACCTCGTCGAGGTCCCTCGCCTCGCCGTTGAGCAGGGCGCGACGGTAGCCCTCCTCCAACAGCCGCTCGCGCACGCCGAGGTAGCGCTCGGCGTCGTCGACGGGCACCCGCCAGGTGACCACCGCCCGCTCGCCGTCGCCCAGGAGCACGGCGTCCGTGGCCGCGGCGACGGTGCCCCGGTGCACCTCGCGGCTGCACCCGTCGCACACGATGGTGGACGCGCGCGCCCACAGCAGCCGGAGGTAGTCCGTGAGCTCGGTCATCGTGCCGACGGTGGAGCGCGAGGTGCGCACCGGGGCCCCGCGGTCGACCGCGTTGGCCGGCGGCACGGGGTCGAGGGACCCCACCCGCGGCCGGTCGCGCCCCACGAGGAA
>CAIOSS010001351.1 GCA_903860995.1 uncultured delta proteobacterium
CGACCGGAGGCCGCGTCGGCGCGAGCAGCTGGTGGACGACGGGCTCGGGCGGACTCGGGGGCGGCGGCGCGACGATCGGCAGGGACCCTGGCGCCTGCGCCGCGAGGCTCTGCGGCGCGGACGCGGGCTCCGTGGGCCCCGGGCGCGACCGCAGCAGCGCGGCGACGATGACCAGCCCGAGCACCACGGCGGAGCCCATCACCAGCACCACGCCGCGACGGGACGAGCGCCGCGCCTGCGCCTGCGGCGGCATCGACGGCGCCGTCCAGGGCGCGGCGGTCTCGAAGCCTGACGGGCCCGCCGGGTCGAGCATCGTCGCGCCGCCGAACTCGATGGGGCTGAGCGCGGGCTGAAACGACGGCCGCGGGGGCGGCGGAGGCGACGGCGACCGCATCGGCGGCGGCGGCGGGGCCGAGGTGCGGGCCCGCATCGGCGGAGGCGCGGAGGCGCGAGCGCGCTGCGGCAGGGCTGGGGTCGCGGGGCTGGGGAAGTACGGCGGGGGCGCGGCCGCGAAGGGGTCGGGCACGACCTGGGTCGCGCCGTCGTTGACGTTGTAGATGCTGGTGGCCTCGTCGCCCCGGCTGCTCACCGCGTCGTCCGGGGGCAGCGCGGCGAGCACGTCTTGCAGCGCCTGCAGCATCTCCGCGGCGTTGGCGTAGCGCCCGGAGGGCTCCTTCGCGAGCGCGCGGTCGATGATGGCGCAGAGCGCGGGCGGCGCCGACGGGGCGTGCTGGCTGAGCGGCGCGTGGGGGTACAGCATGATCCGGGAGAGGAGCTGCTGGTACGTGTCGCCGTCGAAGGGCGTCTGGAGCGTGATGGACTGGTAGAGCACCGCGCCCATGGACCAGAGGTCCGCCCGGCCGTCGACGCGCCCTCCGCCCGCCTGCTCGGGGGACATGTAGTCCGGCGTGCCGACCGCCATGCCGACCCGGGTGAGGCCCCCCGCGGCGCGCTCGGAGAGGATCTTCGAGATGCCGAAGTCGAGCAGCTTCACCCCGGTGGGTCGGTCGCCGCTGCCGAGCAGGAAGATGTTCTCGGGCTTGATGTCGCGGTGCACGACGCCGACCTCGTGCGCGGCCCGCAGCGCGTCGACGGTGCCCGCGGCGATGGTCAGCGCCTCGCGGAAGCTGAGCGCGCGCCGCTCCATCACGTCACAGAGCGTCTCGCCGTGGAGCAGCTCGAGCACCAGGAACGGCCCCTCGTCGTCGCTGCCCGCGTCGAGCACCCGCACGATGTTGGGGTGCCCGATGGACGCTGCCGTCTGCGCCTCCTGCTGGAAGCGCCCCACCACCTCCGTCGAGGTGATGAACTCCGGCTTGATGAGCTTTACCGCGACGTGTAATCCGCCGCCGACGAGGTCTTCCGCCTCGAAGACGGCGCCCATCCCCCCTTCGCCGATGACCCGCAGCAAGCGGTAGCGGTTCGCGACGAGCGACCCGCTGCGCTGATGGATGTCATCGACCTGCATCGTCACTCACACCCTACGCCGTGCCACGCCCGCGGTGCTATCCCCGCGGGGGCCGCGCTGTCCAACCTTCACGACGTCCCGCGCTCCCGACCTCGTCCCCGCCATCACGCTCCCCCCCCGCCGCCGGCTCAGGTCGCCAGCGGGAGCCGGTGCCGACGCTCCACCTTCGCGGGGTTCTGCCCCGCGGCCTTCGCCGCCGACGCCACGCGCCCGTAGGTCCAGGAGAGGAAGGTCGGGTCGCGCTCGGCCAGCAGCCGGTGCCCCGCGCCGTCGGCGATGCGCGCCGTCGCCTGCTCGTACCAGCACTGGGTGCCGCCCGGCAGGTGGGTCGTCCCGGTCTCCGCGAGGTTGGCGCAGGCGCACGACGCCCCGCAGCGCCACTGCTCGGCGCACTCGCCGCACGCCGGGTCGGCGGGGCCGCGCTTCAGCCCCGCGGTCCGCCCCCGGTCGATGCCCGTGTCGAGGTGCCCGATGACCAGCTTGTCGTCGCGGTCTTCGCCCACCATCCGCGCGCAGGGGAAGAGGTTGCCGCGGGGCGACACGGCGATCTCGCGGTCGCCCGAGCCGCAGGAGTCGCAGCTCGCGAGTCCCCCCTTGGCCGCCGCCAGGAGCTTGTTGTCGAAGGTGGGCATCGCGATGGGGCGCCCGGCGCGGATGGCGTCGGCGTACACGGCCACGGCCTCCTCGAGCCCGAGCTCCCAGAGGGCGAGGTCGGCGTCGCTCCACGCGCACTCGAAGGCCGGGTTGAGGATGATCTCCTTGGCGCCGAGCTCGGCCAGGAAGCGCACGCTCTCGCCCAGCCAGCGGACGTTCTCTGGCGCGACCACGGCGATCACCTGGAGCCCGAGGCCCGCGCCCGCGCCGAGCGCGAAGGGCGTCGCCTGCGCCTCGCGGTGACCACCAACGGCACCCTGGTCACCCCCGAGCGCGCCCGGCG
>CAIOSS010001352.1 GCA_903860995.1 uncultured delta proteobacterium
CCACCGACGAGGTGCGCAAGGCGATGGTCGCGCTCGTGAAGAGGGCGCGCGCTCCGACCTGACCCGAAGCTCCACCCTCGCCTCTCACCCTCGCAGCTCGCCATGGACTTCTCGGCGCGGGTTGACGAGCAAGCTCACCTCCGGCCGCGCCGACGATGATGAGGACGGTCCCCGCGCGCGGCTGCCGTAGACAACTCCAGGTCGTTCGAGAAGGATCCGAGCGATGCACCCGCGCTTGCCCCGTTGCGTCCTCCTCTTCGGGGTGCTGACCGCTTGCTCGTCACCCCCGGCCGATCCGCCGGATGCGGCCGTGGTGGACGCATCCAGGGATGTGCCGGCCATCCCCGGTGACGCGGCGGTCGGCGTGGCGGCGGAGAGCTGCCCCAACTCCTTCGCCCCGTGCGTGCCGGCCGCCGGGAGCACCCGCTTCGTGCGCGTCCGGGGCACCGTCGTCACCCCCGACCGGGTGATCTGCGACGGCGAGGTGCTCTTCTCCGCGGAGACCGGACGCATCGCCTGCGTCGGCCAGGATTGCAGCGCCAGCCCCAACGCCCGCGGCGCGCAGGTCGTGTGCTCCGAAGGCGTGATCTTCCCGGGCCTGATCGATCCGCACCAGCACGCGGACCACAACCACATGCCGGTTTTCCGGCACGAGCGGCGCTACGACAACCGCAACACCTGGCGCGAGCACGAGCCCCTCTACGACACCTTCAAGATCCCGCACCGCCCCTTCGGCTCGACGAGCCGCACCAACCAGCGCCTCGCACAGCGCTACGCCGAGGTGCGCCTCGCCTTCGCAGGGACCACCTCCATGTCCGGCACCGCGGGCACGCTGCTCGACGACGTCAACGTCGGCGGGTGGGTGCGCAACCTCGACTCGTTCGACGTCGCGGGGAGCGGGCTCACCGGTGCCTACGTCGATCCCGACATCGACTCGGTGCTGGTCTCGAGCGCGACGGGCCAGCCCAACGAGACGACGACCGCGACGCACCTCGCGTCGGTGCGGATGCGCATGACCACCGACCGGCGCTACCGCGCCTTCCTCCCGCACATCGCGGAGGGCATCGACGTCAACGCGCGCTCGGAGTTCGACGTGGCCGATCGCAACGGGGTGATCACCGAGAAGACCGCGATCGTCCACTGCCTGGGCTGCTCGACGGCGCAATACGCCCGGATGGCCGCGGTGGGGGCCGACCTCATCTGGTCGCCGCGGAGCAACATCGACCTCTACGGGGAGACCGCCGACGTCACGACAGCGCACGCCCTCGGGATCACCGTCGCCCTCGGCGTGGACTGGACGCCGTCCGGCAGCATGAACCTCATCGGCGAGCTCCAGTGCGCCGCGCACCTCAACGAGCGCTACTACGCCCGCACCTTCAGCGACGTCGAGCTCGTGGCGATGGCCACGGTCAACGGCGCCATCGCGATGAACCTCGACGACAGCATCGGGCGCCTTGCCCCGGACTACCAGGCCGACCTCGCGGTGTTCGCAGGCGACCGCACGCGGCCGTACCGGGCCCTCCTCGACGCGCGCGCGCAGGACGTCCGGCTGGTCGTCGTCGCGGGGCGAGCCATCTACGGGGACGCCCCCCTGCTCGCGGGGACGGTGGTCTCGGGCATGGGCTGCATGGCGGTGCCCGACGGGATGTCCCCGATGGGGATGTCGGGCGTGTGCGGCGTGCGCAAGGTGGTCTGTGCGCAGCCGTCGGACCTCGCGGGCCTGCGCGGGGCCATCGCCGCCGCGCTGGAGGGCGCCCGCGTCGCCGACGCCATGTGCATGGGCGCCGGCACCGGGGACTACTGCTACGCGTACGAGCTGTACCCGCTGTTTCGCTGCGGCGGGCCGGAGCTCGACCGTTGCGATTTCGGGCACGGGCCCATCCCCCGGCGGGCGACCGGCGGCGGGATGATTCCGCCCGTGTCGGGGGTCCCGATGGCGGGCGCGGATGACGACGGCGACGGGGTGCCCAACACGGGGGACAACTGCCCCCGGATCTTCAACCCGCCCTTCGACCTGAACCCGACACAGGACGACGCCGACGGCGATGGGACGGGCGACGCGTGCGATCCGACGCCCTGCACACGCGCGGACGGCTCGAACGCCTGCCCGATGGCGGCGGCTCCGATCGACGGCGGCGTCGCGGACGCGGGGGCTCGGGTCGATGGCGGGGCGGACGCCGGCCGTCGCGACAGCGGAACGACGGACCTCGGCGTGCTGGACGCGGGCCCCGCCGACACGGGGCTGCCGTGCATGGGAGCGACTTGCAGCTGCGGGCCGACGACGCCGATGGGGTGGTGCGCGGTGGGGAGCAGTTGCGTGAGAGGCGCCTGCGCGGCCGGCGCGACAGCCGGTGCCGTGGTGATCACGGAGATCATGAACGACCCCAACGCGGTGACCGACACGCTGGGCGAGTGGTTCGAGGTCTACAACCCCGCGGAGACGCCGGTGGATCTGCGCGGCCTTCGGGTGCGGGGGAGCGGCACCGAGATGTTCGAGGTGACGGCGTCCACGCCGCTGCTGGTTCCGGGTCGCGGGTACGCAGTGCTCGGGAAGAACGGCGACATGGCGACCAACGGCGGCGTGCAGGTGCTCTATGCCTACGGTTCCGCCATGGACCTCGGCAACGGTGCCGCGACACCCGACACGATCACGCTGCTCGCGAGCGACGGGACGACGCTGATCGACGCCGTGACGTACACGAACGCTGCTTCCGCGGGCTGGCCTGCCACTGCGGGGCGGTCGAAATCGCTGCGGCCGATGACCCTCGACGCGACGATGAACGACCTGCCTGCGGCGTGGTGCTCGGGCGGCCCGGCGTACGGGCGCGGCGACTCCGGCACTCCCGGCGCTGCGAACGTCTGCATGTAGTCGCGCCGTGGTGGTCGAGCAGGGTGCTGCCCGCCGCCGCGGCTCAGACCTCTCTGAGCAGTCGGACCTCGAAGCGCGCGGCCGACCCGTTGGGCCTGTCGGCCAGGCCGAGCCCGACGACGCCGCGCGCGGACGCGGGCTGCACCGACTGCACCTGCGTGGTCGCGTAGGCAACACGCGACCCGCCCGCCGGCGGAACTCCGGCGAGGGGCTTCACGTCGGTGCGCCCGCGACGAGCCCTCGACCGCGAAGGCGCAGCACGACCCGGGTGGTCGCGCCGGGAACTTCCGCAGCGTGTGATGGCGCCCGAGGAGCTCGACTCGGCGCGCTCCCGCGATCGCCCGCTACCGGGCCGCGGTGACCCTCGACCGGGGCGCCAGGATCGCGTGCGGATAGGGTTCGCGCTCGTGCAGCACCGCCGTGTATCCGGCCCCGGCTGCGAGGGCCTCGATCTCTCCCGCGCTGAAGCGCTGGTAGAAGCCAGCGCCCGGCTGGAAGCCCACCCCCGGCGCCGGGGCGGCGCTCCCGAGGGCGAGCGCCAGGCCGCGGCGCAGCGGTGACCGGATGCGCTCGACCCGCCCGTTGGCGCGCCCGTCGTCGTCGGGGCCGAGGTAGCTCAGGAGTACCGGGGCGCCCGGGGCGATTGCCGGGAGGGCGGCGAGGAGGGCGGCGCGCGCCGCGGGGTCGGTGAGGTGCGAGAGGCTCGCCCAGCCCAGCACTACGGCGTCGTAGGGCGCGCCCACGATCGCCGCGAGGGGACCGCCGTCGCCCCGCGCGGCGCGCACCAGGTCGGCGTACGAAGCGCACACCGCGTGGGATCCAGGGTGCCGGGACGCGACCGCCGCGAGCGCCTCGGCGAGCGCGGGGGCGGGCTCGAAGGCGGTGACTTCGTAGCCGAGCGCCGAGAGCCCGGCGAACTCGCGCCCGCCCCCAGCCCCGCCCAGCAGCACCCGGCCGGAGGAGGGGAAGGGGGCCGTGGCGAAGGCGGCGCGCTCCCACGCGAAGAGCCCGTGGGCGAAGGTCGGCCCGCCCGGGGCGTAGGTGTCCTCGGCGGAGAACACGGCGGCGTTGACGGCCTCGCGCGCGTCGGCGGAGAGCCCGGCGAGGAGGATCTCTGTGCGCACGAGCGCCGCGAGCCGCACCGAGGAGTGCACGGCGCGGTCGGCGAGGAGCAGGGCGCGGGCCCAGGGCGGGATGGTGGTGGACATCGGTGGGGGCACTCGAGTGTACGTCGGACGCCCCGCCGGGTGACGGGCCGATCAGCCCGCAGGGGCCGCGCTCCAGCGGAACGAACGCAGCGACGGGTCACGGCGGGCCGCGCGGGCGGCTCCAGCTCACCGTCGCCCGCGTCCTGCTCGGGCGCGCTCACCGCGACCTCCGGCTGGAGC
>CAIOSS010001353.1 GCA_903860995.1 uncultured delta proteobacterium
ACGGCCTCGACAAGAAGAAGGACGAGACCATCGCCGTGTACGACCTCGGCGGCGGCACCTTCGACATCTCGGTGCTCGAGGTGAGCGAGAACCTCGTCGAGGTGAAGAGCACCAACGGCGACACGCACCTCGGCGGCGACGACGTCGATCAGCGCGTGATGGACTACCTCATTGAGGAGTTCAAGAAGGACAACGGCATCGACCTCGCGAAGGACAAGATGGCCCTCCAGCGCGTCCGCGACGCCGCGGAGAAGGCCAAGATCGAGCTCTCCGCGACCCAGGAGACGGTGGTCAACCTCCCGTACGTGGCGATGGCCAACAACGCCCCGCTGCACATGAACATCAAGGTCACGCGCGCGAAGCTCGAGCAGATCCTCGAGCCGCTCGTGAAGCGCGCCTTCGACGCCTGTGAGCGCGCGATGAAGGACGCCAACAAGAAGGCCTCCGACATCCACGAGGTGGTGCTCGTCGGCGGCTCGACGCGCATCCCGCTGGTGCAGAAGAAGGTCAAGGAGTTCTTCGGCCGCGAGCCCAACCGCAGCGTGAACCCCGACGAGGTCGTCGCCATCGGCGCGGCCGTGCAGGGCGCCATCCTCACCGGCGAGGTGAAGGACATGCTCCTCCTCGACGTGTGCCCGCTCTCGCTGGGCGTCGAGACCAAGGGAGGCATCTCCACGCCGCTCATCCCGCGCAACACCACCATCC
This sequence comes from uncultured delta proteobacterium, assembly GCA_903860995.1. Taxonomy (GTDB): domain Bacteria; phylum Myxococcota_A; class Polyangia; order Polyangiales; genus SCUS01. The sequence continues at coordinate 706 of CAIOSS010001353.1, forward strand.
CGACGTCGAAGAGCGAGGTGTTCTCCACCGCGAGCGACAGCCAGACCACCGTCGAGGTGCACGTGCTCCAGGGCGAGCGCCCGATGGCGCGCGACAACAAGAGCCTCGGACGCTTCTCGCTCGAGGGCATCCCCAGCGCGCCGCAGGGCGTGCCGAAGATCCGCGTGACCTTCGACATCGACGCCAACGGCATCCTCCAGGTGACCGCCAAGGACGAGGTGTCCGGGCGCAACAACAAGATCACCATCACCGCGGGCTCCGGGCTCCCGAAGGACGAGGTCGAGCGGCTCGTGCGCGAGGCCCAGTCCCACGAGGCGGACGACAAGCGCCTGCGCGACGCGGCGGAGAATCGCAACAAGGCCGAGGCGATGGCCTACCAGGTCGAGAAGACCCTCCGCGACTACAAGGAGAAGATCCAGGCGGAGGACGCCGCGGTACTCGAGGCCGCCCTCAAGGAGACCCGCGAGGCGGTGGCCTCGGGCGACGACGACCGCGTGAAGAGCGCCACCGAGAAGCTGGAGAAGGAGTCGCACCGCATCGCGACGCTGCTCTACCAGTCGACCGACGGCGCCGGCCCCGAAGGCGGTCCGGCCCCGCAGCCGACCCCCGCGGCCAAGGACGACGGCGTCATCGACGCCGAGTTCGAAGAGAACAAGTAGTCCCTCTCCGCCGCCCGGCGGCCGCTCCTGCGAGCGCCGCCGTCGGGCGATCCCCCCGCCTCGCCCCCCTCCCCCAACAACCCCTTCAGCGCTGCGCCGGGACGAGCACGTAGAACGTGCGCTGCTCCAGGTACAGCCCGCTGTTGTAGAGGTTCACGTACAGGGCGAAGGCCTGGTCGACGGCGCCGGGCATCACGATGTCGTTGGCGAGCACCGCGTTGAAGGTCACCGTCGTGCCTACGGCGACGCCCACGAAGGTGCTTCCCTCGCGTCGGTCGTAGCCCGCAGGCGCGTCGGGCGCGCCGCGCAGGGGGTTGATCACCCGGACGAACTCGCTCGTGCGACGACCGGCGGGGAGCCGGGTCTCTGCGCCGTCGGCGATGACCGCGGTCGACACGACCGTGCGTCCCTGGCCGACGATGGCGCCCACTGCGTTGATCACCTGAGTCTGCGTCGAGGTGGCGCTGCCCGTGTAGACGAAGGCCGCCCCACCCGACGGGATGTTGTTGGTGTCCGAGGCGAAGCGCGCGCTGGCGATGGAGTGGTCGCGCACGCCGCTCGCGACGTCGACGGCGATGAAGCGGGCGCCGCGCCGCATCATCTCGCCCGTGAGCTGGGCGTAGGTCGGCGTCGTCGGGGTGCCGGCGTAGAAGTTGGTCGTCGAGCCCGGGCCGTTGTGCCAGCCGGCGTCGGAGTACACGATGAACACCGGGGTCCGCCCGGGGAGGAAGCAGCTCCACCCGAAGGCCGTCGCGTCGCCGCCGCAGTCCGCCGCGCCCGCCGTGCGGTTGAAGGCTCCGCGGTAAGTGGGCAGCGCGAGGCCGTTGAGCAGGGCGTAGAGCGCCGGCACGGTCGCCTCGGGGGTGTCGCCCCCGGAGGCCGCGCTGAAGGTCGTCAGCGCCGACTGGGAGAGCCTCCCGTCACGGTCGAGCCGCTGTCGCACGTTGAAGGTGTAGACGCTCGACGAGTCCCCCTCGCCGAAGTCACGGTAGTCGGCGACCCCGAAGCGCACGTCCGACGAGGCCCCGCCGAGCGCGCTGGTCACCCCGTCGATGATGGCCGCGCTCGCGGTGCGCAGCTGCGTGATCGTGGGCTGCATCGACCCGGTGCTGTCGACCACGAACATCACGTCCGCCGGGCGGGCGCGCTGAAGAAAGGAGAACTCGACGTTCTCCACCGGCCCGACGCCGCCGGGTCGGTACGGCAGCTCGGCGACCTGGGTCGTCACCGGCGGGCGCGAGGCCGCCATCGTGGGACTGGTGAGCGCGAGCTGCTCGATGAGGTCCGTCGCGCCGTCCGCGTCGGTGTCCCGGGCGCAGGGGTTGGTGCTGCGCGCGCGCTCGTCGGCGTCGGTCACCCCGTCGTTGTCCGAGTCGGTGTCGATGTAGTTGGGGCGCCCGTCCGTCGCGGCGTCGCAGTTGTCCGGGGCCGCGCCGCACATCAGGGCGGGCGATCCCACCGCGAAGCCGGGATACCCCCGCGCGGCTTCGATGCGGTCGGTGAAGCCGTCGTTGTCGCTGTCGGGGTCGAGGTAGTCGGGCATCGCGTCGCCGTCGGTGTTGCGCGACGGCGCGCCCTCGATGGTGTCCGAGATGCCGTCGCCGTCGGCGTCGACGCAGTCCGTGCAGGCGCCCGCCGAGCAGGTGAGCGCGCCCGAGCACGTCGCGGTGGTGTAGCCGAGGCCGTCGGGGTTGCAGAGCCGCGTCTGCGTGGCCGAGCCGCAGCTGCGCTCGCCGGGCGCGCACACCCGCGGCATGCAGCGGCCCATCGCGCAGACCTCGCCGGCGCCGCACGGGCGGTCGGCGGCGGCGGCGCCGCGGGCGTCGCACACGCGCACGCGGGTGACGTCGACGCAGCTGGTCGCGCCGGGCATGCACGCCTGCGCGCGGCAGAGGTTCTCCGCGCCGCAGAGCTGCCCCGCCCCGCAGTCGACGTCCGTAAGGCAGTCGACGCAAACGCCACGCGCGACGTCGCACACCTGGTCCGAGGTGCTGCACTCGCGGGACGAGCGGCACGCCGCGGGCGGCGGGACACAGCTGTTGCCCCGGCACACGGCGCCGCCCGTACAGTCGACGTCCGCGAGGCAGTCGACGCAGAGACCGCGGGCGGCCTCGCAGACCAGGCCCATGCACATGCGCGAGCTCGCGCAGGCGACCCCCGCCACGCAGCGGTGCGCGAGGCAGACCTCGCCCGCAACGGTGCACTGCGCGCCGGTGAGGCACTGCACGCAGGCGCCCGAGACGGTGTCGCAGAGCTGCCCGCCGGGCGTGCAGTCGCGGTTGACGGTGCAGGCCACGCGCGCGTCCGAGGGGACGAAGACGTCCGCGGCCGGGGTGTCGGCGGCGGGCACGTCGTCGCCCGCGGGTGCGTCTACAGCGGCGCCGAGGTCGGTCTCCACGTCGGCGCCGCGCCGGTC
>CAIOSS010001354.1 GCA_903860995.1 uncultured delta proteobacterium
GCACGCTGGCGAGCTTCCTGAAGCTGTCGCACCCGCCGGCCCACCGCGCGCTCGCCGACTGCTTCACCACCATGGAGATGCTCAACGCGATGGCGGCGCGGAAGAAGTCGCACCAGGCCGTGAAGCTCGTGGGGCGGCCGTACGATCTGTAGCGGGGTTCGGGGCTACTCCAGCTCGTGGGTGATCACGATGGGATCGCCCTGGATCTCGCCGGCGTTGAGCGCGGCCGATCGCGAGAACGTCGAGAAGGTACCGTCGCCGTCGAGGCTGCCGATCGCGGTGGCGGTGAAGCCCCGCGCGGTCGCGTCCACCCGGTACTGGAAGTAGTGCGGCGTGCTGATGACGAAGTCCAAGGCCCTCCAACCCGGTTCGCGCACCCACACATCCAGATCGACCGGGTATTTCCGTGCGGTGGGCGCCGACGCGGGGGTCGTGCTGGCGCTCACGAAGCGCCCCACGCCCTCCCTCTGCGTCCGGTTGAAGTACTCGACCTCGCCCTGGTAGATCCGCGAGAGATTGAACGTCGCTCCGGACGCCTTCGAGCGCTTGACCCTGCGGGTGAAGGCGGCGATCGCGACCGCCGCCATCACCACGAAGATCGACGTGCACCCGATGGACCCCCAGTTCACCCCCGGCAGCGGGCCGATCGTCCCCCGCAACCTCTTCGTGGACCCGCTCCCGTCGTCGGCCATCGGTTTGCCTCCTGATCGCACCGACCGATCTGACACCATCCAAACCCCCAGAGAGGACTACACCCCCCCGATGATCGACCTGCAGCGAGAGGGAGCCGTCTTCGTGCTCCGCATGAACAACGGAGAAAACCGCTTCAACCCCGAGTTCATCCGCGCGATGAACGCCGCCCTCGACGAGGTCGAGGGGCACCCCGCGCCCTCGGCGCTGGTGACCACCGGCGCGGGGAAGTTCTACTCCAACGGGCTCGACCTCGCGTGGATGGGCACCGACGGCGTCGACGCCATCGCCTTCGTGCGCACCGTGCACAAGCTGCTCGGTCGCCTGCTGGGCTTTCCCCGACCCACCGTGGCCGCGCTCAACGGGCATGCCTTCGCGGGCGGGGCCATGCTCGCCCTCGCCCACGACTTCTCCGTGATGCGCGCCGACCGCGGGTACTTCTGCCTCCCGGAGGCCGACCTCGGCATCCCCTTCACCGCCCCCATGACCGCCCTCATCGCGGCCCGCATCGCGCAGCCCGCCCTCCACGAGGCCTGCACCACCGGGCGGAGGTACGGCGCCGGCGACGCGCTCGCGGCCGGCATCGTGGCGGCCGTCGCCGACGAGGCCGAGGTGCTCCCGATGGCCGTCGCGCGGGCCGAGGCGCTCGCGGGCAAGGAGGCCAGCACCCTGCGGGCGATCAAGCGCGGGCTCTACGCCCAGGCGCTGCACCTGCTCGAAGGCGAGGGCGGCTAAGGCCCGCGGGCGTGGACGGGCGGTAGACACGGCGGCGTGTCGCGGCCGCCACGGTGCCACCGCGGACTCCGCGCGAATACCAGGGGTGGTATCCCGTGGCCCCGCGGATGCTTTATCGTCCGCCGTCTCGCACACGGGAGTTGGACGATGAAGCTTTCGATGATGTCCCTGGTGTCCGCGGTGGTGCTCTGCTCGGCTACGGCGTGGTCCGATGGGGTGAGCGTGGTGCGCGGGCAGTTCACCGACCGCGTGGTGGCCGGCCGGCCGCAGGGCGACGCAGCCGCGGCCGCCGCGTCGCGCGAGGTCGTGTACTGGATGGAGGTCGCCAACACGGGGCAGCCCGCGGCGGTCACCGTGGTGTGGAAGGTGGGCGGGCGCGAGGTGCGGCGGCAGGCGCTCGACGTGGGGCGCGCGCCCCGGTGGCGCACCTGGGCGGCGTTCCGGCGCAACGGGGCGACGGCGGTGGAGGTGCAGGTGCTCGACGCGGCGGGGGCCTCGCTGCACACCGACCGCTGGGCGGCGCCGTAGGGTCTCTGCCGCTCTCCTCCCCCCACCCCCTCTGGGAGCCGGCGGCGGATCGATGGTATCGGTAGCGCCCGACGATGCGCTTTCCCCTCACCGCGTGCGTGTTCGGTCGCACCTTCACCTTCGGCTCCATCAAGGAGGTGATGAACAAGGCCAACGAGCTGCGCTCGGGCGACGTCCAGGCGGGGCTGCACGCCGGGAGCGACCGCGAGCGCGTCGCCGCCAAGCGCGTGCTCTCGCAGCTCACCCTCGACGACCTCTACGAAGCCCCCAGCGTCCCCTACGAGATCGACGAGATCACCCGGCTCTGCCAGGACGCCTGCGACGCGGGCGCGCGCCGGCGCCTCAAGGGGAAGTCCCTCTCCGAGGTGCGCGAGTGGATCCTCGACACGCGCACGTCGGGGGAAGAGCTGCTCGCGGTGTCGCCGGGGTTGACCCCCGAGATGATCGCCGGGGTCGCGAAGCTCATGTCCAACATGGACCTCGTGGTGGCGGCCCGGAAGATCCGGGTGGTGGTGCGCTGCAACAACACCCTCGGGCTGGCGGGGCGCATCTCGTCGCGGCTCCAGCCCAACCACCCCCGCGACTCGGTGGAGGGCATCCTGGCGGTGGTGCTCGACGGGCTCAGCTACGGCAACGGCGACGCCGTCATCGGGGTCAACCCCTCGACCGAGACCGTCGAGTCGACCGTCGAGATTCTCCAGCGCACCAAAGCGTTGATGAACGCCCTCGGGGTGCCGACGCAGAACTGCGTGCTCTCGCACATCACCATCCAGATGCAGGCGATGCAGAAGGGCGCGCCGCTCGACCTGTGCTTCCAATCGATCGCGGGCTCCGAGGGGGCCAACCGCAACTTCGGGGTGAGCGTGGGATTGCTCGACGAGGCCGCCGCGATGACCCGCGAGCTGGGCACGGCGAAGGGGCCCAACGTGATGTACTTCGAGACGGGCCAGGGCACGGCGCTCTCGGCCGACGCGCACCACGGCACCGACCAGCTCACCATGGAGGCCCGGGCCTACGGGCTCGCGCGGCGCTACGCGCCCTTCCTGGTCAACAGCGTCGTGGGCTTCATCGGGCCGGAGTACCTCTACGACGGCAAGCAGATCACCCGCGCGGGCCTCGAAGACCACTTCATGGGCAAGCTCAGCGGCGTCTCGATGGGCTGCGACGCCTGCTACACCAACCACGCCGAGTGCGACCAGAACGACGTCGAGAACCTCGAGATGCTCCTGGCGGCGGCGGGCGTGAACTACCTCATGGGCATCCCCGCGGGCGACGACGTGATGCTCAACTACGAGACGACGTCGTTCCATGACAACGCAGCGCTGAGGGAGATCCACGGGCTGCGCCCGGCGCCGGAGTTCGAGGCGTGGATGGAGCGCGTGGGGCTCTGGCGCGAGGGGCGGATGACCGAGAAGTCGGGCGACGCGTCGCAGTTCCTGCGGAGGGAGGACGTGCGGGCGGTGGTGTTCGGGGGGGCGCGGAAGGCGGGCTGAAGCGGCGGGTTGAGGGGAGCGCTCCGCTCGATCCTTCGAATCCCCCGGAGGGCTGCTACCGCGCCCTGAGGGCCGCGAGCTCCGCTGCCAGCGCGTCGGCCCGCTCGCGCTCGCTCTCCGCTCGCGCACGCTCGCTCTCCGCCCGCGCACGCTCGCTCTCGGCCCGCGCACGCTCGCTCTCCTCACCGGTGAGCCACAGGCGCTCGCCGGCTGCGTCGTCGGCGATGCGCAGGCGCGTTCCGCCGTCGGTGACCACCAGCCACACGCCGAGCTCTTCGGAGTACGCGGGCGCGTTGCCCTTGAACACCTGGCGGAAAGACCCTTCGGGCGAGCGCCGCCACACCTGGAGCGTCCACGGTCCGCCCGTCCAGCCGCGGCCGCGCCGCTCGGGGTCGAAGACCCACAGCTCGCGGGTGCCGCTCGCGGCGTACTTCTGCGGCCCTTCGGTGTAGTCCTTCTTCGCCGTCTTGCGGCTCACCACCTCGATGGCGACCCGCGGGGCGTGGTGCCCCGGCGCCCAGGTCAGCAGGCTCTGGAGCTTCGGCTCCGGGGGCGCGGGCTCGACCAGGCAGACGTCGGGGTCGACGCCGATGGTGGGGTGCTCCTCGCTCCAGCGCACCGCGAGGTTGGCGTACACCGTCGCGTCGCGCGCCGTGCGGGCCACCCAGGCCCGGAGGATGTCCTTCAACAGCGCGATGGCGGCCTCGTGCTCGCTGCTCTCAGGCACGATGACGTCGTCCTCGAGCACCCAGCGCTCGGACCACCGCGGGACCTCGACCACCAGGTCCACTCCGCCGCTCGCCCGCATCACCATAGGTCCTCACCGTACCATCCATCGCAGCCCCCGTGCCATCACGGGAGCACTAGAAAACAAGCATATTGGTGACCGCTACCGGGTGGCGGCGGGTGGCGGCGGAAGTGGCGGCGGGAGTGGCGGCGGCGGGTCAGCGCGCGGCGTTGGCGCAGCGGCCCGCGGGGGTGTCCGCGGTGATGATCACGAACTGCACCCGGCGGTTGGCGCGGCGGGCGGCGGGGTGGGTGCCCACGATCGCGGGGCACGTGACGCCGAAGCCGTGCGACGCCAGCCGCGACTCCTCCACGCTTTGGGACATCAGGTAGCGCCGCACCGCCGCCGCGCGGCGGTTGGAGAGCGTGAGGTTGTACGCGGGCGTGCCGCGGTAGTCGGTGTGCCCCTGCACGTCGACCCGAAGCTCCGGCGCCGACCGAAGGATGGACACCACGGAGTCGAGCACCTGGAAGCTCTGGGCGCCGACGATCTCGTCGCGGTCGGTGCGGAAGTTCACCGCCTGGAGGATGCGCACCTGGCCGCCGGACATCTCCGCGAGCACCGCGCCGTCGGGGCAGCCGTCGTCGTCCTGCACCCCGTTGAAGGTCTCGGGCTGCTCGGGGCAGCGGTCGGGCCCCTCGGGCTGGTCGATGATGTTGTCATGGTCGTTGTCGGGCGCCGGGCAGCCCGCGCGCACCGCACTGGGCCGCGGACCCGCGGGCACGTCCACGCACTGGTCGTCGCCGTCGAGCACCCCGTCGCTGTCCCGGTCGCCCTGCGGACAACCCCGGCGCGTCGGGTCGGGGTGATCGCCCTGCGGCACGTCCACGCACTGGTCGTCGGCGTCGCCCACCCCGTCGCCGTCGCGGTCGGTGAGGGGACACCCGCGGCGCGACGGGTCGGGGCGCTCGCCCTGCGGAACGTCCACGCACTGGTCGTCGGCGTCGAGCACCCCGTCGCTGTCACGGTCGCCCTGCGGACAACCGCGGCGCGCGGGGTCGGGGTGATCGCCCATCGGGGTGGTCGGGCACACGTCGTCGGCGTCGAGCACCGTGTCCTGGTCGGCGTCGCGCGCGGCCGGCGCCCGCGTGACGGGGGCGTAGGCGACGGAGAAGATGCCGCGCGCCGCGGGCACGCCGTAGCCCTGCTGGAAGCCGGCGCCCCCCGCGAGGCCCACCTGCACCGCGTCGGCGATGAGGTAGCGCGCGCCCAGCATCGCTTCGCCGCCCCACTGGTTGTCGGCGAAGGCCGCGCCGCCCGCACCGCCGGGCAGGTCGCCCAGCGAGCTGAACACGTAGGCCTCGGGCCCGACGTGGAAGCGGTCATCGAGCAGCGCGAGCCCGATCGCCGCGCTGAGCCGCAGCTCGTTGCCCACCGCGAGGTTGAGCGCCGGCACGTCGCTGCGCACCTGTACCGCCGCCCCGACGGACCACGCAGCACCGACGCCCGCCCCGCCAGCACCAGCCGCGGCTCGACCCGCACCGACCCGTCGCCCGTGTTTCCCTCCCGGCTGCCGGTAGGGATGAACACCACCGCCCCGAGGTGCAGCGAGACCGGGTCGCGGTCGGCGTCGCCCACGAGCCGCACCCGCACGCCCGCGCGCAGGTCGCCCGCCGCGAGCCCCGCCGCGGGCCCCACCCCCACCGGCGCCGCCTCGCCCGACTGCGAGAACGCCACCGGAAACGACAGGTGCAGCCCGAGCCGGCGGAAGGGCGCCACGGCCACCCCGAGGTGCCCGGTGAGCATCCCCGACACCACGGGTTGCACCGTCGTCGCCTGCCCCGGCCGCGACACCGTGAGCGAGAGCGGGTCGGCCGCGTAGTCGAGGGTGACGCCCACCGCGAGCAGCCGCGTGGTGCGGTACCACGGGTGCTCCGCGAGGAAGAAGGTGTCACCCACCGGCGAGGGCTCGTAGCGGTTGAGCGCCCAGCCCCCTCCAGAGGTCTGCGCCTGCGCCGACGGCGCGTAGGCCGCCAGGCCCCCCAGCGCGACGAGCGCGCCCAGCCAGCGTCGCCGGGTGCTCATCGGCCCACGCTCCCCGCGACGGTGAGCCCGCGACGGCGGCGTCGCGAAGCCAGCAGCAGGCCCGCGACGCCCAGCGCGACGAGCGCGCCCGACGGCCGGGACGTGCCATCGCCCACCCGGCAGCCGCAGCCGTTGCCCTGGAAGCCGTAGGTGGGCGCCGGGCCGAGGTCGGCGCCCACGTCCATGCCGAGGTCGGTGCCGGCGTCCTGGGTGATCACCCCGACGTCGGGCGTCCCGGCGTCGAGGGCTGGGGGCACCACGCACATCCCCGCGCCGTTGCAGAGGCATCCCTCCGGCGGCCGGACCCCCGCGTCCGCCGTCACCACCGGGCGCTCGCCCGCCGGGCGCGGGGTGCAGGTGCCGCCCGTCCCGTCGGCGTCGCAGGCCTCGCAGAGCCCGTCGCACGCGCGGTTGCAGCACACGCCCTGGGCGCAGGCGCC
>CAIOSS010001355.1 GCA_903860995.1 uncultured delta proteobacterium
GGTCGCCGCTCTTGCGCCCGCCGTCGCTGCCGCGCCGACCCCGGCGCCAGCGCCTCCGGCTCCGCCTGCGCCCGTCGCTGCGCCGCCTGCGCCCGTCGCCGCCCCGTCGGGGCAGACGCCGCAGCAACTCCTCGCCGCGGCGCGGTCCTTCCGCGGTCCCTTCGCGGGCAAGTTCGCGGCGTACAACGCCTACTTTGACGCCAGCCCCACCGACGACCGCACCATGGCGACCTACGCCATGAGCCTCGCGGAGTCGGCCCACCACGCCGAGGCCGAGTCGGTCGCCACCCGGGCCGTGACGGCGAACCCTCGCAGCGGTCAGGCGTGGTTCGTCCTCGCCTACGCGCGCTCGCAGCTCCGCAACCGCGCGGGCACCGCCGAGGCCCGCACCCGCTGCACCGCCCTCGGCGGCTACTGGGCTACCGAGTGCCGCGCGATCCGCTGATCCGCCGCGGCGAACTCCACCCCCACTGAGCGTCGCTCACGGCGTGCGCGGGTACCGGCGATTGCCCGGCGCCACCGCCACGCGGATGCCCTCGTTGCGACCGGCGCTGTCGCAGCGCCCGCTCACGAAGAGCCAGGTGCGCAGCGGGCCGTCGGACCAAGCGGACGGCGCTCGCACCGCGGGGTCGGCGCGGCCGCTGAGCACCGCGGACTCGGCGCGCGCGAAGTGCACGCCGTCGAAGGATCCCGCGAGGCCGATGGCGCGCTCGAAGGCGCTGCCGCCGTCGATCCCGACCGGCGCGCTGCGAGCCGAGAAGAAGAGCCGATAGAGGGTTCGACCGGCGAGGCTGTCTTCGGCCCGGAGCGTCGGGTCGCCGACGGCGCCCGAGGCGTACCCGACGAGCCCGGCGTCGCGCGCGTCGGCTCCAGGGGCGACCAGCGCCTCGCGGCGGGGCGTGCGCTCGTCTGCGTCGAGCCGCCGCAAGGGCACGGTCAGCCCGTCGGCCGTCGCGGCCCAGATGGCCCCCGCGCTCTCGTAGGCGACGATCACGCCGCCGTCGGGGCGCACGACGAGGGTCGGCGCGCGGAGGGGAGTGAGCTCGCCCGCGGCGGCGTCGGCGACGAGCAGCGGCCCGTCGGCGGACCGCCACGCCCGACCGTCGGTGCTGGTCGCGAGCCCGAGGCCCGCGGGGGTGTCGTAGAGCATCGCGAAGCCGTCGCGGGTGGTCGCTACATCGGGCGCCCCGACGCCTCCGCCGTGCCAGCCCAGCGAGGGGGCCAGGGCCTCCGCGGAGGCGGCCTCGACGCGTCGCCCGTCGACGACCACCGCCCGGTGGATGCTGCGCCGCGCGCCCTCGCGGCGGGTGAAGTAGAGCGCGACGCGGTGCACGTCGAGGCGGAGCGAGGCGGGGTCTTCGAGCGTGGCAGCCTGGTCGCGCAGGAGGCACGCGCCCTCCGGGAGCTCCTCGCTGTCGAGCAGCCGATAGGGACCGCTGCGGCCGGCGGGGAGCTCGCTGTCGCCGCCGCCTGGGGACGCGCCGGTGCCGCAGCCGAGGGCGAGGGCGAGGGCCGCGGAGAGGGCAGCGCGGGCGGTCATTCGAAGCCCACCGCGAGGGTGGTGCCGAGGTTGAGCACGGTGCCGGTGGCGAGGTAATCGCCGACCGGGTCGTTGGGGTCGGCCTTCACGATGGAGCGTGAATCGAGGAGCTGCATCGCCGCGTGGACGTCGAGGGAGACGGTCCCCGGGAGGGCGGCGCCGAGGCGGCGGAGGGTGATCCCCATGCCGAAGGCGGCGACGTGGCGCGAGGCGTCGATGAAGTTGGTGAGCCCCGGCTGCGCGGGCGCAGGCGAGGGGTCGAAGTGGTACCCGAGGCGGAAGGCCAGGGTGTGGCGCCCGACGGGGGTCGTGAGCTCCATGCCGACGCGCGGCACGAAGGTGTCGTGGAAGCGCATCGCCTCGCGCGCCGCGGGCTGCGGCACCGAGGGCTGGCGCAGCCCCGGGCCGCTCGCGGGGATCGTCAGGTCGAGCGACACGTCGAGGGAGGCCGTAGGGTTCTCGTAGCGCGACCACTGCACCCACATGAGGTCGGCCATCACGCGGAGGTTCGGCGCCATGCGCCAGACCGCGCCGAGCACCACCTGCCGCGGCTGGAAGGCCGTGAGCACCCGGGAGCGCAGGCCGTACGACCCGGGGATGACCAGCGCCCGCGGGTCGTTGATGCCGCCGACGTAGATCTGCCCCTGGAGGTTGGCATCGAGCTGCGTGTCGAGCCTGAACTCGTCACGGAAGGCCGCGCCGACGGTGACGTTCGCCGGGAGGTCGACCTGCGCCCCGGCCTGGAGGTAGCGCACCGCCGTGAGGTCGGCGTCGACGCCGTGGGTGAGCGCGCTGTTGGCGGGCTGCGTGGCCGAGATGCGCCCGGAGATGTCGAAGCCGCCGCGCGTCGAGGCCATGAACACCAGGCCCGCGCCGAGGCGCAGCCAGCGCCACGGGGAGATCGCGAGGCTCGCGGCGATGTACAGACGCTGGAGCCGGACGGAGTAGAGCTCCCAGCGGGGCTGCGTCTGCGTGAGGGCGCGCACCTGCGAGAGCCGGTCGTCGGGGACGTGCACGGCGAGGCCGAAGGCGAAGGGCAGGCGGAAGATGCGCCCCGGGGCGACGAGGCCGCCGATGAAGCCGCGGGAGGCGTCGACGTGGTTGTCCCGGCCATCGGTGCTGAGCGAGGGCGAGGCGTAGAGGTACCCGAGCTCGGCGCGGAAGGCCCGCAGCCGGGCGAGGCCCGCGGGGTTGTAATAGCCCGCGGACACGTCACCGACGTCGGCCGTGACGGCGCCGCCGAGGGAGGTCGAGCGCGAGAGGAAGCCGTACATGTCGAGCGGGTTGGCGCGCGCCGCCGAAGGGGCGAGGGCGAGGGCGAGGGCGAGGGCCGGGAGGGCGCGCATGGCTCAGAAGGTGACCGACGCGCTGGCGCCGACGTGGAGGAGGGCGCCGCCGTGGGACGCCGCGCCGGCGGCGGTGGTGGCCTCGCGCGGCGCGAGCCAGTGGGTCTGCGAGAAGACGTCGACGGTGTAGCGGGTGCCTGCCGCGGTGGCGCCGATGCTCAGGCCCGCGGCGAAGACGTGGCGGTCGTTGTCGAGGAGCGCGCGGGCGGCGGTGGCCACGGGCGCGGGAGTGGGTTCGTAGAAGTACCCGCCGCGCAGGGCGACGTGGGTGCCGTCGTCCCAGGCCCAGCGGTGCTCGACCCCGAGGCGGGGGACGAGCGTGTCGCTGAACTCCGGCGGGGGTGGCGGTGGGCTGTTCTCGGTGGTCGCCGAGGAGGGACCCGGGTACGCGCTCCAGCGCTTGCCCGTGACGCCGAGCGCCGCCGTCCACCCGCTGCGCTGCCACGCGGCCTCGACCTGCACCTGCGCGGGGTCGTACTGCGCCACGCCGGAGATGTTGAAGACCGGGAGGTTGATGCCGAGGTCGCGCGCCTCGATGCTGACGAGGAAGGTCGCCACGAGCGCGCCCCGGAAGGTCGCGCCGACGCGCCACTCGCCGCGCTCCCACTGGGCGCCGAGTACGGGCGCGTAGGTCGCGGTGAGCTGGTTGTCGATGCGCGAGCTCGACCGACCCGACGCGTCGGCGGCGACGAGCACCGCGCCCGCGAGCCCCGCCATCGCCATCACGCCGCCGCCGACGCGGAAGCCCGCGGGCAGCGCGACCCCGATGCCGAGCTGGAGCGCCACGGTCTGCACCCGGTCGGGCAGGACGACGAACTGCGGCGTGGTGGCCCGCACGATGCGACCGCGCACGATGACGTTGGTGGGCGTAAAGAAGCCGAGGCCCACGGCGACGCGGTCGCGCAGCACGCCGCCGAAGGGGATCGGGAGCCCGAGGCCGATCATGGTGGCCGAGCCGGTGTCAGCGCTGAAGGGTCTGCCCCCGAGGTCGAGCCAGAAGGCGGTGCCGGCGTAGCCGAGGGTGAGGGAGCGCTCGCGCAGCCGCGAGAGGCCCGCGGGGTTGGCGTGCACGGCCGAGAAGTCGTCGGCGTACGCGGCGCCGGTGCCGCCCATGGAGACCGGGCGGGCGCCGTAGGCGAAGAGGTCTTGCGGCGAGGCCTCGGCGCGCGCGCCGGCGA
>CAIOSS010001356.1 GCA_903860995.1 uncultured delta proteobacterium
CCCTACGCGTGCCCGCGGATCGAGAGCCGGTGCGTGTGGGGCTTCCCCTGCCAGGCGACGGTGACCTCGATCAGCTCGTCGCTCACGGCGCGGGCGAAGTACGCCACGCCGGGGTCGCAGGGGATGGTGTCCGCGTGGTCGAAGCCGCGCGCGGTCATCCATGACACCTCCACCACCGGGGGGCGCTCGCCCTCTGCCGGGATGAGCCCGTGCAGGGCCACCACGCGGCCGCCGTGCAGTCGCTCGAAGGAGAGCGTCTCAAACGAGCGCGCGGTGAACTCCGCGGGGGAGGGGAATCCCTCGCCGACGTCGCGCAGCTCGGGCAGGTGCTGGTGCAGGTACTTCACCAGCAGGTCGTAGGTGGGGCGCTTCAGCCCGGGGAGCTTCTTCGCCGGCGCGATGACCGCGAGGCCCTCGAGGTCGAGGTCGTGCATCGCCACGTGGATGCGCCAGCGGGCCGCGAGGGGGACGTCGTCGATGGCGTCGTCGGCGAGGCTCTTGAGCAGCCAGTGGAAGGGGCTGACGGTGCCGCCGCGCCGCCGGTGGATGACCGACTCCCAGAGCGGTCGGCGGATCTCCCAGCGCGCGCCGTGCGCCCGCACCATGACCTCGCCCAGGTAGGCCGCGGCGTGCACGACCACCTGGACGAAGTGGCTGTCCGGGGAGCCTGGGTCGCTCTGGGCCATCCAGGCGTCGCGGCGGGCGCGGGTGAGGCCGCGGGCGAGCACGGCGACGCCCTCGTCGGTGAAGGGCAGCGCCTCGCCCAGCAGGCCCGACGCGTGGCGGCGAACAGCTCCGCGGCCTCGGCGAGCGCGGCGGGGATCGACGGGTTGTTGCCCGGGTTGGCGTCGACGTCCCGGTGGAGGAAGGGCGCCGCCCGCACGTCGGCGGGGTAGTGCGGCCAGAACCAGCGGGCGAGGAGGCTGGAGGCGGTCAAGGGGTCCATTGGGGTGCTCGCGGTAGGGCGGTGGGGCGGTGGGGTAGCACGGCGACGTTGCCGGATGTTTGCGCGTCGCGCGGCGGCGTTGCTTCCTCCCGGGGCTTCGGCGAGGCTCCCAGCGCCATCGTCGCCGCGGCACCCCTCGAGCGGTGCCTCCCACCCCCCCGCAAATCCCGGAAGCGATGCTGCCGCCGTTCTCCTTCGCGAACACCCCCCGCCTGCAGCTGCGCCCGCTGGTGATGCAGGAGGCGCGGGAGCTGCTGCTGGTGGTGATGGCGTCGCGCGACTCGCTCGGGCGGTACATGTCCTGGCCGCGGGAGATGGTCGAGCTCGACCACGCGCGGCGCTTCGTGAAGATGGGCCGCGAGCAGTGGATGGCCGGGCGCACCGTGCGCCTCGGGGTGTTCGAGCGCGAGAGCGGCGCGCTGGTGGGCAACGTCGAGCTCGACAGCGTCGACCCGCGGCGCCGGCAGGCCGAGCTCGGGTACTGGGTGCGCGGCGACCGCGAGGGCAACGGGTACGCCGCCGAGGCCGCCCGCGCGATGCTGCGCTACGCCTTCGAGTCGCTGCGGATGCACAAGGTCCGCGCGGACGTGGCGGTGGGCAACGGGGCGAGCGCGCGGGTGCTGGAGAAGCTCGGCTTCGTCCGCGAGGGCACGCTGCGCGAAGACCGCCCGGTGGGCAACGTCTTCGTCGACCACTGGCGCTACGGCTTGCTCGCCCGGGAATTTCGCTAGAACCTGCACCCTCCGTCGTGGCACCTGAATCCCCCCCCATGAGCGACACCGTCTGCGCGCGCTGCGGCGCCGAGAAGCCCCCCGTCGGCCCCTGCGCGGCCTGCGCCTTCGAGGCCGGCGAGCCCACCACCGTCGCCCGCGCCGTCGCCCCGGCCTCCCCCATCGCCCTCTGGTGGGAGAGCGGCCGGCTCTCGGTGCTCCTCGCGGGGCTGTGCCTCCTCGGCGCGCTCGGGCTCCCGCTGCTGGGCGGGCTCACGATCCGCGTCGACGGGGAGTTCCACACCAACGTCACCGTGCGCCCGTGGGACCTCCTCATGGGCACCTACCCCGCCCTCCGGGGCCGGCTCAGCGCGTGGCTCCTCCCCGGGGCGGGCCTCTTCCTCCTGTCCCTCCTGCGCTCTCGGCGCACCGCGCCCGCGATGATGGCCACCCGACCGCTCATCGGCACCGTGTCCATCGCCCCGGTGGTCGCCCTCGTGCTGCCCATCCTCCGCCTGCGCGACCGCGGCGGCACGCCCGTCGTCGGCGCGGCCCTCGCCCTCGGGGCCCTCGGCGTGGTGCTCTGCTGGCACGCCGCGGCGGTGTTCGGCCGCGGGATGCCCGAGCGCATCGAGAAGGTCGTCGCGCCCGACGATGACGACTGACAGCGCCGGGTGTACCCCACCGCCTCCGATATTTTGAGGCGTGCGGGGTTCGCACTACCTTCCAGCCCGACCGCGTCTCCGTTGCCGCGCACCGGCACCCATTCACCCGAGGAATCATGCTCAAAGCTCTCCCGAGGCTGCTGACCGTCGTCCTGGTCCTGACCGGAGGCGCAGCCTGCTCGTCGCGCGGCGGCACCATCGGCCTGGTCGAATCCGACGCCGGCGACGGATCCGACACCCCTGTCGTGGCGATGGACACCCCCGTCGTGGCCACCGACACCCCCGTGGTCACGGTCGACAACCCGCAACCCCCCATCGACAACCCCCCTTCGCCGGTCGATGTGCCTCCGCCGCCCGTCGACGTCCCCTCGGTGACGACCTGTCCCGGCGGCCTCTCCCTCTGCGGCGCCTTCTGTCGCGACACCACCACCGACGAGGCCAACTGCGGCGCGTGCGGCACCCGCTGCGGCTCGTCGCAGATCTGCACCGCGGGCGCCTGCACCACGGTCTCGGGCTGCACCGCGCCCCGCATGAGCTGCGGCGGCAGCTGCACCGACACCTCCTCCGACAACGCCAACTGCGGCGCGTGCGGCACCGCCTGCCCCGCCGGCACCGCGTGCTCCGCGGGCCGCTGCGTCTGCCCCCTGGGCGCCACCCTCTGCGGCAGCGCCTGCGTCAACACCGCCGCCGACGGCGCCAACTGCGGCGCCTGCGGCCGGGCCTGCGGCGCGGGCCAGGTGTGCGGCTCCGGCGCGTGCATGAGCACCTGCCCGGCGCCCCGGCGCACCTGCGGCACCGACTGCACCGACGTCTCGACCGACATCGGCAACTGCGGCGCCTGCAACGTGCAGTGCGGCGCGAGCCAGCTCTGCCGGGCGGGCACCTGCGTGACGCCCTGCGCCCCGCCGGCCCTCGTCTGCGGCAGCGCGTGCGTCGACGTCACCCGCAGCCTCACCCACTGCGGCCGCTGCAACAACGCCTGCGGCTCGGGCCAGGTGTGCAGCGGCGGAACCTGCATGACGCCCACCGTCACCGGCACCGCGGGCGGCCCCTGCGTGGTCGACACCGACTGCGGCGCCGGGGGCGCGTGCCTCGCCGCGGGCTCGGGCTTCGTCGGCGGGTACTGCATCTACGCGTGCCCCATCGGCACCACCCCGGGCGCCGGCTGCGCGGGCACGTCGGGCTTCTGCCTCGATGCCGGATCGCCGCAGCTCACCTGCCTCCCGGTCTGCCGTCCCGGCGTGTCGGGCGACTGCCGAACCGGCTACGTGTGCAACAGCGTCACCACGGACAACTCCCTCGGGTACTGCTACCCCAACTGCAACGCCAACCCGTCGGCCATCTGCGGCGCCAGCCTCTGCAACGCCTCCACGGGCGAGTGCAACAGCAGCATGTGCTCCTCCGCGGGCATGTGCTCAGCGGGCAGCGCCTGCTCGGGCGGCGGCTGCCTGTGCACCGCGAGCACCAACTGCGGCGCGGGTCTGCGCTGCTACAACGCGGGCACCGGCGCGGCGTTCTGCGGCTGCGCGTCGAGCTCGGTGTGCTCCTCGGGCCGGAGCTGCGACACGTCCACCGGCGCCTGCATCTAACGGGCTCCCCTCCCGCCCGCCCTCCCTTCCGGGCACACTCGTCGCCCTCCTGGTGACGATCTCCCTCCCCCTCCGCGCCGAACGCATCGCAATGATCGCCCGGTGGAAGCCCGTGCACCTCGGTCACGCGGCGGTGCTGCACGCCCTCCTCGACCGGGCGGAGTCGGTGCTCATCGGGGTGGGCAGCGCCAACCGCTACGACCTCGACAACCCCTTCACGGCTGCGGAGACGACGCGGATGATCGACGCGACCCTTGACGGGCGCGCGGGCTACACCATCGTCCGGGTGGATGACCTAGGCGACGGTCCGCGGTGGGCGGACATGGTCGCGTCGATGCTGGGTCCATTGGACTACTACGTGACCGCCAACGCCTACGTGCGCTCGCTGTTGATGGACCGATACACGGTGGTGCACCCGGTGGCGCTGCTCGACCCGGCGCGGCGGGTGCGCGTCGACGGCACGATGGTGCGCCGGGCGCTCGCAGACGGCGACGACTGGCGCTCGCTGGTGCCGCCCCCGGTGGCCGCGCTGCTCGAGCGCGAGGGCTGGGCCGCGCGATTCCAGCGGGAGTTCGGCGAGGCGACGCGGGCGGCGCGGCTGGCGGAGGGCGTCGAGGCGGCGATGCGCCGGGGCGACGGGCTGGACTGACGGGTCGCGGCGCCCTCCGCTGGGGGCGTCGCCACGCTACGATGCGCGAAAGGACGGTGGTGCCGAATGTATAGCTGGGGCGACGACATGGACGACTGGGCGAAGCCCGCGGCGTATCGCTTCGACGCGAAGACGACCGAGGCTCGCAAGAAGGACGCGGAGCGCTCCGAGGCGGTGGGCCCGCGCACCTATCACCGCAAGGGCACCGGCCCCAACGTGCAGCTCACCGACCCGAAGAAGCGGGTGTCGACGCAGACGAAGACGCCGCTCATCATCGGGGTCGACGTGACGGGCTCGATGCAATCGTGGCCGGCGGAGATCTTCGACCGGCTGCCGCTGCTCTACCAGACGCTGTCGCAGTACAGGCCCGACCTGGAGATCAGCTTCGCGGCCATCGGCGACACCAGGTCCGACCGGTGGCCCTTGCAGGTGACGAACTTCACCAAGGGCTTCGACCTCGAGGAGCAGCTGAAGGCCATCTACGGCGAAGGCGGCGGCGGAGACATCCCGGAGTCCTACGGGGTGTTCGCGTCGTGGGTGCTCAACCACGTGGAGATCCCCGCGCTCGACGAGCGGCCCTTCCTGATCGTGTTCGGCGACGCGCCGATGCACCCGAAGATCCGGGGCTCCGAGGCGAAGCACTTCCTCGGCGACGACATTCAAGACGCCGACAGCGTGACCACCTGGATGAACGTCACCCGCACCTGGAACGCCT
This sequence comes from uncultured delta proteobacterium, assembly GCA_903860995.1. Lineage (GTDB taxonomy): Bacteria > Myxococcota_A > Polyangia > Polyangiales > SCUS01. The sequence goes on from CAIOSS010001356.1 coordinate 5,275, forward strand.
TCTTCCTCCGCCGCCCCGGCGGGGTGAAGGGCGACGAGACCGACAAGCAGTGGGCCGCCGCGCTGGGCGACCAGCAGGTGGTGCACATGGCCGACGAGGCCCGCGCCGTGGACTACGCCATGGGGCTCATCGCGCGCTCGTGGGGCTTCTTCGGCGACTTCCAGGACAACATGCGGGCCCGCCAGGACGAGGCCAAGGTCGCCGCGCTCGCCGCGCAGATCGGCCAGGTGGCGCCGAAGGTAGTGACCTGCCCGCAGTGCGGCGCGCCGCTCCGGGGCACCGGCGCGCTCAAGACCGGCGCGCGGGTGACCTGCGTGTTCTGCCAGTCCATCGTGCAGCTCCCTTGAAGGTCGCGGCGGTGGTGACGGTGCCGCCGTACGCGACCTTCCTGGAGGAGGTCGCGCGGCACCCGCTGGTGCGGGGCCTGCGGCTCAACACCGTGATGCCCCTGAAGGGCACTCCCCACGATACATTGAAGAGATTGTCGGGATACGGCGCTCCGTTGTGGGTTGACCTGAAGGGGCGGCAATTGCGGGTGGTGGGCGCGGCGATTCCGCCCTTCACGGAGGTGCGGGTGAGCCATCCCATTACGGTGGAGACGCCCGCCGACTGCTTCTTCGATGACGGCCGGGAGTACGCGCGGATCATGGCGGTCGACGGCGACCGGCTGATCCTGGAGGACGGCCCGCGGCGCTTCGTGGGCCCCGGGGAGAGCATCAACGTGGTGCACCGCTCGCTGGTGGTGCACGGGACGCTGACCCCCACGGACAAGGGATATCTCACGGCCATGGGCGAGGTCGGGCTCACCCGGGTGATGTTGTCGTATTGCGAGTCACCCGCCGACGTCGACGAGGTGAGGTCGCTGCTGCCGGGCGCCGAGGTGGTGCTGAAGATCGAGTCGCTGAAGGGCCTCGACCTGGCGCGGCGGCAAGGGCCGGCGCAGGGGCGCTTGATGGCCGCGCGGGGCGACCTCTACGTGGAGGTGCTGGAGCCGCACCGCATCGTGCGGGCGCTGCGCGCGGTGGTGGCGGCCGACCCCGAGGCGTGGGTGGCGAGCCGGCTGTTTCCGTCGCTGGCGCGGGGGGCGGTGCCCGAGGCGCAGGACATCGGCGACGCGGCGTGGCTGCTCTCGCTGGGCTACCGCACCTTCATGCTGGGCGACGAGGTGTGCCTGCGGCGCGACTCGGTGATGGCCGCGCTCAACCTGCTGGAGCAGGTGGCCGAGGCGGTGGGGTGAGGGGGCCGACGCTACGGCCGGACGATGGAGGTGCCGGCGGGGGGAGACCAGCGGAAGGTGGTCAACGGGATGTTGAGGTTCACCTGCGGGTTGCTGAAGTCGAAGCGGTTCTGGTTGCCCTGCGCGTCGATGACGGCGGTGCGCACCACCTGGAAGCTGGCGCGGTCGACGTAGAAGACGCTGCGCTCGTAGGGGGGCTGCGGGGTGGTGGGGCGCAGCTCGAGCACATATCCGTTGGGAAACCTGAACTGGTTGGCGTCGAGCAG
>CAIOSS010001357.1 GCA_903860995.1 uncultured delta proteobacterium
CGCAGGTCGACCCTCGGTCGCCCCCCGCCCGGGCCCGGGCGCACCACCACCGCGGCGCTCGACGCCCCGGCGATCTCCGCGGCCACCTCGTCGCCCACCTCGAAGCAGCACGGCCCGATGCAGGGCCCCACGGCGGCGATGAGCCCGTCGCCCCCGACCCCCATGGCCTCGACCGCCGCCGCGATGACCCGCTGTGTGACGCCCCGCCAGCCCGCGTGGACGGCGGCCACCACGCCGTGTCCCGGCGCCGCGAGCAGCACCGGGACGCAGTCCGCCACGCGCACCGCGACGGCGTCTCCCGGGGTCGACGTCACGAGCGCGTCGGCCTCCTCCGCGCGGGTCGCGAGCGTCGCTGCGCCGTCCACCCGCAGCGCCCTCGCGCCGTGCACCTGTGAGCTCTCGAAAAGGCGCTCGGGCTCGTAGCCCACGGTCGCCGCGAAGCGTCGGTGGTTCTCCGCGACGGCCGCGGGGTCGTCGCCGACGTTTCGCGCGAGGTTCATCGCCGCGTACGACCCTCCGCTCACGCCGCCGAGGCGCGTGCTGAACCCGTGGCGGATACCTGCCTGGGTAAACAACCGCGCCCGCAGCACCGCCTCGTCGCTCATCACTGCTTACACTACCGCGCGACCGCGTTAGAGTCCGCGTCCCTGACATGGACCGCACGACCGATCGCCTCGCCGGCCTCACCATCCCCCTCTTCTCGCTCCGCTCCGCACGCTCGATGGGCATCGGCGAGATCACCGACCTCGCCGCCGCGGGCGCCCTCGCCCGCCGGGCGGGCCTGCGGCTCCTCCAGCTGCTGCCCATCGGCGAGCTCGCCGGGTCGGAGACCTCCCCCTACGGCGCGCTCAGCGCCTTCGGCATCGACCCCAGCTACATCGGCTGGGCGTCGGAGCCCGACGTTCCGGCGGGGCTCCTCGACGAGCTGCGCCCCGCCCTCGACGCCCTCCAGGCGAGCGCCGAGGTCGACTACGCCGGCGTGCGCGCCCTCAAGGGCCGGCTGCTCGACGCAGCCTGGCGGGAGTTCAACGCCCACCACGTCGCGCGCGACACCCCGCGCGCCCGGGACTTCGCCGCCTTCGTGCGCCTCCACGGCGACTGGCTGTGGGACCTCTCGCTCTTCCGCGCCCTCAAGGACGACCGCGGCGGCGCCCCCTGGTGGGAGTGGCCCGCGGGGCTGCGCGACCGCGAGGCGACGCAGCTCGAGCACGCGGCCGCACGGCTCCGCGACGCGATCCAGCGGCAGCACTACGCCCAGTGGATCGCGCACGCCCAGTGGGCCGCGGCGCGGGAGTCGCTGCGCGCCCTGGGCGTCGGGCTGATGGGCGACCTGCCCTTCATGGTGGGCCGCGACAGCGCGGATGTGTGGTCGAAGCGGGAGGAGTTTCGCCACGACGCGAGCGTCGGGGTGCCGGGCGACCAGTTCAGCGAAGACGGCCAGGAGTGGGGCCTGCCGCCGTACAACTGGCCCGTGATGCGCGCCAACGGCTTCCGCTGGCTGCGCTCTCGCGCGCGCTATGCGGGCCTGCTGGGCGACCGCTTTCGGGTCGACCACCTCGTGGGCTTCTACCGAACCTACAGCCGCGCGCTCGACCGGCTGCGCTCCCCCGCCGGTCGCCTGCTGCCCGGGCAGTTCGACCCGCCGACGGAGCCCGAGCAGCTGGCGCACGGCGAGGCCGTGCTGCGGGCGATGATGGAGGGCGCGGCGGAGAACGGCGCGCGGGTCATCGCAGAGGACCTCGGGGTGATCCCAGACTTCGTCCGTCCGTCGCTGCAGCGCCTCGGCATCCCCGGCTACAAGGTGCTGCGCTGGGAGCAGGACCACGGGCAGTTCCGCGACCCGAAGGCCTATCCCTCCGTGAGCGTCGCGTGCTTCGGCACCCACGACACCGACCCCGTGGCGTCGTGGTGGAGCGCGATGCCGGCCTGGGAGCGCGAGGCCGCCGCGCGGGCCTTCCGGGCGCCGACCGCGAGCCCGGCCTGGAGCGACGGTGTGCACGAGGCCCTGCTCGACGCCCTCCTCGGCGCCGCGAGCGGGCTGGTGTTGTTGATGTGGCAGGACGTGCTCGGCACCCTCGATCGCATCAACACCCCGTCCACGGTGGGGGCGCACAACTGGACCTGGCGGATGCCCGCCACCCTCGAGGCCACGCTCTCCGACGCGGCCCTCCGGCCGGCGCTCGACCGGGCGCGCGCCGCGGTGGAGCGCGCGGGGCGCTGAGCTAGCGCCGACCCTTGAAGCCCATCATGGACTGCACCGCCGACTCGCTCTCCTGGGCGATCGTGTCGGACTCCACCGCGCGGTCGTAGCAGTCCTCGCAGAGCTTCTTCTTCTTGCCGTCGACCTTGGCGACCTTGAGGGTGTCGACTTCATCCTTGCAGACGGGGCAGGTGGGCATTGGCGGGTGTTCCCGAGGATTCCAGACGCCCTCTGCCCGGGCAAGGGCTCAGTAGCGGGGATCGTTGCGGGTCACGTCGAAGCCCGCGCGCATCCCGGGCGGGTGCAGCGGCGTGACCTCGCAGCCGGTGGTGGCGCCGCTCGCGTCGACGCGCACGGCCACGTCTGCGACGCGCCACATCGCGCCGACGGAGGTGTACCCCGAGGCGCCGGTGAAGTCGGGCAGGGAGTCCGGCGCCGCGCCGAGGGTGCCGCGCAGCCGGCCGCCGCAGTAGACGTTGACCACCGGGCGCGCGCGGGTGCCGGTGAAGTTCTGCGCCATGATCCGGAAGGTCTCGCCGTCCCTGGGGTTGTCGACGTTAACGTTCTCGGGCACCCCGCTGGCCTTCGAGAGGTTGTTGTCGATGTCGAGCCGGGGGTTGGAGCACATCCCCAGCGCGCGCCACCCCGCGCCGAAGGGCCCGCTGTCGCAGTTGGCCACCGGCGTGGTGGGGTACCCCCAGTTCACGCGCCCCATGCGCCCGCGGATGTTCGCCTCGCAGTTGGACCAGTTGCACGAGTCGTTGTTGGCCGAATCGAGCGGGCCCGCGGCGCTGCTGAACCACGGCCGGTTGTTGCGCGGGTCGTGGAGGTAGAGGTCGACGTCGACGGTGGTGCTGGTGTCCCAGCAGAGCTCGACCCGCAGCCCGGGGCCGGCGACGTGGACCACGAAGGTGCAGGTGAAGGTCGCCCCGGTGCCCGTCGTGACGGTGAGCGTGATGGTGTAGTCCCCGGAGAGGGTGGGCCGGAAGGCGCCGTCGCGGGTGTCGAGACCGTAGGTCTCGAAGGTCGGCCGCGGGAGCACGGACTCGCACGGCCCGCCGCGGATGGCCCACTGCCACCGGCGTACGTCGCCCGTAAAGAACATCCCGCCGCGCAGGGGGTACAGACCGAAGGGGCGGCCGTCGGGGACGCGCGGATCGCCGGGCCCCGGGCAGAGCAGCTCGGCGCGGCAGCAGAGCCCCTCGTCGGCGCACCCGTCGCAGTTGTTGTCGAGGTTGTCGCAGGTCTCGGCGCCGGGCGAGATGCCGCCGCCGCACGCCGTCCATGACCCGAACTCCCCGGTGCCCTGGCAGCGCTGGGTGCCCGCCCGGCACTGCCCGACGCCCTGTCGGCCGGGCGGGCCGAGGAAGCAGTCCTGCACCGTCCCCGGGATGCACGGGCACGCCTCGTCGCTCTGGCCGTTGCAGTCGTCGTCGAGCCCGTTGCCGCAGCGCTCGCGGGCCTCGCAGCCGTCGGGGCGCGCGGTGCAGGCGGCGCCCACCGCGCAGGCGTCCGAGCCGTTGCCGGTGTCGTAGATGTTCGCGACGTCGGACGGCTCCACGGCCGGACGATCGTCGACGGCGATGACGCCGCGGTCGACCGGTGCGACGGGGGTGTCGGACCGCCCGCCGAGGTCACGGGGGGCCGCCGCGTCGACCCGGGCGTCCGGGGGACGGGCGCCGCCGTCGAGGGTGCCTCCGAACTGCACCGGGGTCTCGGCCGCGCAGGCCAGCGCGACGAGGGGGAGTACGGAGAGGCACGCAGCGCGGCGGGTGGTCACTCCGCGACGCTAGCCCGGCGCGGCGTCGGCTGTCACCGGGTGCGCCCGCGGGGTTCCGCCCGGCGGAGGATTGGAGTAGAGACCTGCGCACGATGATCGAGGGACGGCGGATTCTGCTTACGGGTGGTGCGGGCTTCATCGGCACCGCGCTTGTGCGACGGCTCTGCGAGACCAACCACTGCGTGGTGTTCGACCTGCTGCGCCGCAACGCGCTCGGCCCGGCGGGGCTCGACAAGCACCCCAACGTCACGCTCATCCAGGGTGACGTGCGCGACGCGGCCGCCCTGGGTCGGGCCATGGACGGCTGCTCCCACGTGGTGCACCTCGCGTCCATCGCGGGCGTCGACACGGTGCTGCAAAACCCGGTGCCCACCATGGAGATCGCGCTGGAGGGCACGATGTCAGCCCTCCGCTGCGCCCGCGAGCGCCTGCCCCTCGTCGAGCGCTTCGTGGACTTCTCCACGAGCGAGGTGTTCGGCCGCTACGCCTTCCGCGTGGCCGAAGGGGACGTCACGACGCTCGGCGCGGTCGGCGAGGCCCGGTGGACCTATGCCGTCAGCAAGCTCGCCACGGAGCACCTCGCGCACTGCTATCACAAGCAGTTCGGGCTCCCGACGGTGAGCATCCGGCCCTTCAACATCTTCGGCCCGGGCCAGGTCGGCGGCGGGGCCATCCACGCGTTCGTGCTCCGCGCCATCAAGGGCGAGCCCATCCACATCCACAACCAGGGCGATCAGATCCGGTCGTGGTGCTACATCGACGACATCGTCGACGGCATCCTGCTGACGCTGGAGCGCGACGAGGCCGTCGGGCACGCGTTCAACATCGGCAACACCCGCGCGACGGTGACCATCTACCAGCTCGCCCGCATGGTGGTCTCGCTGGCGAAGTCGTCGTCGGAGATCAAGTTCATCGACTGGCCCTTCGCGGACGTCGAGCTGCGCATCCCGGACACCAGCAAGGCGAAGGAACTCCTCGGGTTCCAGGCGCGGGTCGAGCTCGAGGACGGCATCGAGCGCACCATCGCGTGGTACCGGGAGAAGCTCGCCCGCGAGGCGCAGGGCGGCGCATGAGCACGCGGCGGCATCCGCTGGACGGGGTGCGGGCGGACGGGTGGTTCGATCGCGTACTGTCCGGGGTGCCGGCGCTACGGCGCCTTTGCGCGGGCGTCGGCGAGGCCCTGGTCGCCCTGTCGCTGGTCGCGGGCTACCGCATCATCTCCGCCTCGGTCGACCGTAACACCAGCGCGGTGAGCGAGCTTCAATGGGTGCGCGACGTGCCGGGCGGCCCCGAGGTGCAGGGCGCGGGCACGCCGGACGAGCTGCGCGACGCGGTCATCGCCACCCTGATGGAGGACGAGGACTCGCCGACGCTCCGCGGCCGTGTCGACGACGACGCGCTGCGGGCCGTCGTCGGGATGCGCACCCTCCTGCTGGCCCCCCTCTTCGGCATCGACATGCGGGCGGTGCTGCTCGACGACACGGGCGCGCTGCTGGCCCTCGGCGCCGACGACGGCGAGGTCGAGGTGCCGCTGCCCGAGGTGCGGAAGTTCCTTCGGGCGCGGGTCGTCGAGGTGCTGCGGGCCGCCCGTCCGCGATCGCTCGCCGTCGACCTGGCGCAGCTCGATGCCGTCCGCGTGGCCGGCGAGGAGGGCCGCAACGACGACGTGCTCTCGGTGATGGCGCCGCAGTTCGGGGCCCTGGTGGCCTTCCTGCGCACGCCCGAGGGCGTGGCGCTGGGGCCCGAGGGCCGCGCGGTGGTGGCGCGGGCCCTGGTGACGCTCGGGCGCTCGCTGATGCGCATCGACCGGGCGGACGAGTGCGGCGACGCCTATCGCCTCGCGGCGCAGTACGCCCAGGACGGTCCGGCCGCGTCGGAGGTCTACCTCAACCTGGGCGAGTCGCTGGTGCACCTGGGCCGCCCCGCCGAGGCCATCGGTCCGTTGCGACGGGCGGTCGCGCTCGACCCGGCGCTGCGGGCCGCGGTGCTGCCGTCCCTGGCGCGCTGCTACCTCGACACGGGGCGCGCGGTCGCCGCGGGCGGGCTGATCGAGGCGATGCGGGCCGAGGGGCGCGACGTCGCGGCGCTCGAGGCGATGGCCGGAGCGGCGCTGGGGGAGGCGTGGGTTCGCTGGCGCTGGGCGCGCGAGGGCCGGACGCCGGTCGCGGTGTCCATTGACGGAACGATGGTCGGCGCCGAGGGATAAGGGCTTCGCTTGGATCGCTACGTGACCGCAGCGGTGGTCTGTTGGGCGCTCCGGGCGTTGCTGTCGGCGCTGTTTGTGATGGAGCACGTGGGCCTGGCGCGGCGGTTGACCGGGGCGCCCTGGTGGCAGCGGCTGGTGTTCCCGGCGCCGGCGGGATGGCGGGCGGGGTGGAAGCGCCTCGCGGTCGGCTGGTGGGGCTGCCTCGCCGGATGGATCATCCTCGGGCTGGTGCCGCTGCGTTGGTTCGTCCGATCGGTGTGATAGAACGCCCGAGGGAGTCTGCAATGGCGAAGTCCCAGTCACCGCTGCTCGGGTACAACACGAACATCCGCCACAAGGGCAAGGTGTTCCACATCCAGACCGAGGACTCCGGGATCCTGAAGCCTCACGTGATGACCCACCTCTTCGCAGACGGCGGGCGCATCCTGAAGTCGCAGAAGAGCAGCTACGCGCACCTGCTCGACACTGACGACGTCGCGTCGCAGGTCAAGAAGCTCATGCAGGACCAGCACAAGGCGATGTTCCTCGCCTTGCGTGCTGGTCAGTTCGACGAGATCGCGGGGGTGTTGGTGGCGTCACCCGAGCCGGCCGCCCTGGAGCCCGGGGCTCCCACGGGCGAGCCGCACACCGTCCCCCCGGCTGCGCCGACGCCCCTGAACCCGAGCGCCGCGATCGTGATGCCGCCGCCGCCGCCCCGGTCGAACCTCCCGCAGGCGCCGTCGGTGCCGCCGATGGTGGCGCGGCCGGTGGTCTTCGGTGGGTCCCTCGTCTCCGAGCGCTCGCTCGACGAGGTGATCCTCGCGTTCCTTGCGCAGGAGCTCGAGTCGTCCCCCGCGACCTGACCGCGGGGTTTGAACCTACTTGACGACGCGAAGCCAGGCGGGGCGCTCGCGCGCGCCCTTGCGGTCGCCGGGCGTCGAAGGGGGCGGATCGTCCGACGGGGTCTCGCTCTCTTCCACGGCGGGCGCCGGGGGCTTGATCGGGGTGACGGGCGCGAGCCGGGTGGAGCGGGTCGACGGGACCGCAGCGATGCGCGGCCGGGGCCAGTCGACGGTCGCCGCGCCGTCGGACTCACCTGCAGCGCCGGCCGTGGATTCGCTCGCGGACTCGGCGGCGTCGGCTGCGCGGCCGCGGTTGCCGCGGGAGGTGGGCGGCGCACGCCGGACCGGCGCGGGCTGCGGGATCAGCTCGGGCGGGAGCTCGGTGGGCCACACGGTGACCTGACCGTCTTCGGCGACCATCGCGTAGACGGC
>CAIOSS010001358.1 GCA_903860995.1 uncultured delta proteobacterium
AGTCGTGCGGTGGCGGCCCCGGCGGCGGCGGGTCGGGCGGGGCCATCTACCTGGCCACGCCGGCGCTCACCGTGGCCACCGGCGCGACGGTGACGGCGGCGGCGGGCGACGGCGGCGGAAACATCAGCGTGGTGACCCAGGTCGCGGGCACCGGCGGCCTCGGGCGCATCCGCATCTCCGGCGGCGTCGGCGCCTCGGGCTGCACCCTCGCCGGAACCCTCTCCCCCGCGCTCGCGAGCGGCTGCAACGTGACCGCGACCCCGACGGCGGGGCGCGCCTTCGTCGCCCGTTATCCCCAGTAATCCAAGGCCTTGTCTCCTGGCGGAGATTCGGAGGGGGAGGGGGAGGTGCCCCCTTCCGCTGGGGCCGTGCTTTGCACTAGGTTCGGGCCGGTTTTGAGGCCTGGAGGGCTGAGATGTCGAAGTTCGATACGTTGGTCGAGATCTTCTCCGAGAGCACCAAGCGCTTCGCGCAGTCGCCGCTGTTCGGCGAGAAGCGCGACGGCGAGTGGAAGTGGCTGACCTACGGGGCCTTCAAGGAGAAGGTCGACAACCTCCGCGGCGGCCTCGCGGGCCTCGGCGTGAAGGGCGGCGACCGCGTGGCGGTGATCTCCAACAACCGCGCGGAGTGGGCCGTCGGCGCCTACGCGACGTACACCCTCGGCGCGGCCTACGTGCCGATGTACGAGTCGCAGCACGACGCCGAGTGGGCGTACATCCTCAACGACTGCGGCGCCGAGGTGTGCTTCGTCCCCAGCGAGAAGATCAAGGCGCGGCTGCTCGCGGTGCGCGGCGACTGCCCCGCGCTCAAGCACGTGATCACCTTCACGGGCGACGACCGCGAGGACGACACGATGGCCTCGCTGCTGCGCCGAGGCGCGGAGACGCCAGGCCCGCTGGTGACCCCCGACAAGGCCGCGCTCGCGGGGCTCATCTACACGTCGGGCACGACGGGCAAGCCCAAGGGCGTGAAGCTCTCGCACGGCAACATGGCCCACAACGTGAGCGCCATGCACGAGATGCTCGCCATCGGGCCGGGCGACCGGTCGCTGTCGTTCCTGCCGTGGGCGCACTCCTTCGGGCAGGTGGTCGAGCTGCACGGGCTCTTCTCCATGGGCGCGTCGCTGGCCATCGCGGAGAGCGTCGAGAAGCTCCTGGCGAACATGGCGGAGATCGGCCCGACGCTGGTCTTCTCGGTGCCGCGGGTCTTCAACAAGCTCTACGCCGGGCTCAACAAGAAGATGGAGGCGATGCCGCCGCTGCGGCGCAAGCTGCTCAACGCGGCGATGGCCAACGCGGCCGAGCGGCGCGCGCTCCACGACAACGGCAAGAGCTCGGCCTTCGTCGACCTGGCGCACAAGCTCTTCGACAAGGTGGTGCTCTCCAAGGTGCGCGGCGCCTTCTTCGGCCCCAACCTGAAGTACGCGTTCTCCGGCGGCGCCGCGATCTCGCGCGAGGTGGCGGAGTTCATCGACAACATCGGGGTCACCGTCTACGAGGGCTACGGGCTCACGGAGACCTCCCCCATCGCGACGTGCAACTCCCCGAAGGGGCGGCGCATCGGCAGCGTGGGCAAGAGCATCCCCGGGACGCGGGTGAGCATCGACAAGGAGGCCGCGAGCGACCCGCTGCACGGCGAGGTCATCTGCTACGGCCACAACGTGATGCAGGGCTACTACAACCTCCCCGAGGAGAACGAGAAGGTCTTCACGGCGGACGGCGGCTTCCGCACGGGCGACATGGGCTACGTCGACGCCGACGGGTTCCTGTACATCACCGGGCGCATCAAGGAGCAGTACAAGCTGGAGAACGGCAAGTACGTGGTGCCGGTGCCCATCGAGGAGGCGATGAAGCTGTCGCCGTGGGTGATCAACGTGATGGTCCACGGGGCCAACCGCCCGTACAACGTGGCGATCGTGGTGCCCGACATGGAGAAGCTGAAGGCCTGGGCGGCGGAGAAGTCCATCCCGGTCGACCCGCTGCCCGCGCTGCTCCAGCACCCCGAGGTGCTGGCGCACTTCCGCGACGAGATCGCGAAGCACACGCAGGAGATCAAGGGGTACGAGCGCGTGCGCAACTTCGCGCTGGTGGCCGAAGACTTCTCCATCGACAACGACCTGCTCACCCCGAAGATGTCGCTCAAGCGCCGTAACGTGGTGCAGCGCTACGAGGCCACCATCAACGGGCTCTACGAGGGCGCCTCGCCCGTCACCGCGGGCGACTGAGCCGCGCGGGGGGGGGCGCTTGCGGGCGTGGGCCCCGGGCGGTAGATGCCTTCGCTGTGCTGCTCGGGCAACGGTTCGCCGTGGTGATTCCAGCCTTCAACACCGGGGCGCGCGTGCGCCGGGTGGTGGACACCCTGCCGCCCTTCGTCGACCTCGCGGTGATCGTCGACGACGCCAGCACCGACGACACCCGGGCGGTGCTTACCGAGCTGGGTAACACCTGCGCGGCGGTGGTGCTGCGCCACGGGGAGAACCGCGGGGTCGGGGGGGCGCTCGCGACGGGCTACCGCGAGGCGCTGGCCCGCGGGGCCGAGCTCGTGGCCGTGATGGCGGGCGACGCCCAGATGGACCCGGCGGACCTCGCCGCGCTCGCGGCGCCAGTGGCCGAGGGGCGGGCGGAGTACGCCAAGGGCAACCGGCTGCGGCACCCGGACTGCGCGCGGGTGATGCCCGCGGTGCGCTACGCGGGCAACCGGGTGCTCTCCGCGCTGACGCGCCTCGCGACGGGGCTGCGCGACGTGGGAGACTCGCAGTGCGGGTACACGGTGATCTCCGCGCGGGCGCTGTGCTCGCTCGACCTCGACGGGCTCTGGCGGCGCTACGGCTACCCCAACCACCTGCTGGGCGCGCTGGCGCTGCAGCGCCGGCGGGTGGTGGATGTCGTGGTGCGGCCCGTGTACGCGGGCGAGGCGAGCGGCGTGCGGTGGCGCGACGCGCTGGTGGTCATCCCGCGCATCCTGCTGGCGGTGGCGCTGGCGCGGCTCGCGGGGCGGGCGAGGGTGCCGCGGCTGGGGCTGCCCGGGACGGCGGCGCTCGAGCGCGCGGGGGAGTAGACGATGACGGACGACGAGGCTGAGGGCGGGGCGGAGCTGAGCGCGCGGGCGATCGCGGCGTCGACGGGGGAGCTCAACGCGCTGCTCGGGCGGGGCACGCGCTTCGAGGGAAAGCTGACCTTCGAGGGGCGCGTGCGCATCGACGGGCACTTCGCGGGCGAGGTGTTCAGCGAAGGGGTGCTGGTGGTGGGCGAGGAGGCCGAGCTCACCGTGAGCGCCCTGGACGTGGGCACGCTCATCGTGCGGGGCGGAACCATCCGCGGGGACATCACCGCGCGCGCGGTGGTGGAGGTCTACGCGCCCTCCACCGTACTCGGGAACATCTCCGCCCCGGAGGTCTTCATCGACAAGGGCG
>CAIOSS010001359.1 GCA_903860995.1 uncultured delta proteobacterium
CCGGCGTCAAAGGTTGCGCGCGCACCGAATGGATTGAAGCTCCGTTGTGTCATGGCATTCGTCTAGCGTCCGCCCCGTGGGGACGTCAACGGACCGACCGATCCCCGTGACGTCCGCGCGGCGGTCTCCGGGCGCTCGCGCGGGCGCGGGAGCGCTACGTGGGCGCCAGCTGGTACTTCCTGCGCCACGACCTGAAGCTCCAGGCCGACTGGTTCTACACGGCCGGCGAGTCGCTCGACGAGTGGCGCAACCAGCTGCGCGTCCAGGCGCAGCTGTGCTTCTGAGCGGCCGCTCTACGCCTCGGGGGACAGGAACTTCGCGAGTCCCTGGTGCCGGGGCGTGAGCTTCCCTGCGGCGACCACCACGGCGTTCTGGAGCGCCGGGGAGAGCCCGCCCACCCCACCGTCGTAGCGCGCCTCGAAGAAGGACCGGATGAAGGGCACCAGCGCGCGGCTGAAGTCGAAGCTCGCGTCGCGCGGCAACGCGCACGGCAGGTTGTCCACCGACATGATCGCGACCCCCTCGCCCGCGACCCCGACGGTCGCCTTGCGGGTCGCCGGGTCGTACACGAACGCGGGCTCGTCGTTCTGCGTCGCCATGACGGTCCACTCGATGCCGCCGTCGATGTCGCAGGCCACGTCGCCGAGCGCCGCGGGCAGCGTGCCGTTGGCGTACATCCGCCGCAGCGTGGAGTCGTCCAGCAGCCGCGGGAAGCGGGCATCCCAGTAGCTCCCGTTCACCAGCGCGCGGCAGTACGGCAGGTACATCGCGCCGACGTTCAAGAAGCGCTCGGGGTGCTCCAGGTACTTCGCGAAGTCGAAGCGCTTCGTGCCCGCCGTCACGAAGAGCTCGGCGTCTTTCACGTGCAGCACCCGCAGCGTGCGGTCGCCGGGCGAGTCCGTCGGCAGCGCGATGGCCTCGCTCACCGTGCAGGGGATGGCGCCTACGAGGTCGAAGTACTCCAGCGCCCCGCCCGACACGCGCCCCTCGCCGGTCACGACCACCACGAAGGGGGTCAGCGCGGACGGGCCCTCCTTACGCAGCTCGGTAAGCAGCTCCCGGGTGTGCCCGACCATCTCCGCGAGGTCGTGGTAGTCCACGGCGTGCTTCAGGCCCGCGAGCGCGGACGGGTGGCCGAGCGCCGCGAGCCGGTGCGCGAGGGTCCAGAGCGTCTCGTGGGCCCCGGCGAGGCCGGCGTAGCGGCCGAAGGCCACCTGCCGCACGCCTGCGTCGTCGACGATGACCTCGTAGTCGATCAGCGTCGCACCCTGCTTCATGAAGTGGGCGAGCAGCGGCATGTTGTGCGACTGCCCCTTGATGGTGTGCGAGAAGCACATAACGGTCTGCCCCGGCTTCACCTGCGAGGTCTTGACCTCCTTCACCCCGACGATGAAGCGGCAGTCCGTCGCGTCGTCGACCAGGGTGGCACCCGCGGCGGCGAAATCCGCGTCGGCCAGCGCGCGCGTCGGCGAGCGCTCGACCCGCACCGAGATGCCCGCCGCGACGAGCCCCCGCACTTCGTCGGGAACCAGCGGAACCCGCCGCTCCCACTTGTTCTTCGTCTCTCGCAGGATCCCGATCGCGTCGCGCAGTTCGCTCATGGCGCCGACACTCTCGTCGCCGCCAGCGCCTCCGGTCAAGAGCCCTGCTTCGTCGCCTCGCGCGCCGCGGCCGGCGGGTGCTCGTGCTCGTGGGCCTCGCCCGGCTCCGGCGCCGTGGGCTTCGCCCCCTGGGGCTTGAGCTTCACCTCCGTGCCCTCCGGCAGCGAACCGAGAGGCATCCCCAGGAGCTCCTCGGCCATCTCCTTCAGGTCGTGACGGTGCTCGTGGGGCATCTCGTCTTCGGGCACCTCCACGTCGATCACGAGCGACACCTTGCCGGTCACCGCGTCCTGCCGGTAGCGCAGGGTCACCCTCCGCTGGTTCTGCCTTCCCTCCTTCATGCCTTCACCACCACCGTGACCTCGTAGCCGCCCCGCACGTCGCCGCGCTCGTCGATGCTCTCGACCTCCCCGAGCTCCCGGGCCCTCTGCTCCAGCGCCCTTCGGTACACCCGGTTGAGGGCCTCCTGGAGCGCCGCCCGCACCGTCGGCTCCTCCCTCGTGAGCACCGCGACGTTCTCGGCCTCCAGGCGCGCGGTGACCCTCGCGCGCTGCTCTGCCAGCCCCCTCTCGGCGAGCGCCTCGGCCGCGCGCGCCGCACGCGCCTCGTCTGCCGCGTCGCCCTCGACCACCGTCGCGCTGCCCGTCGCGGTGACCGTCGCGTCCACCGCCCGACCCAGGGTGACCGCCGTCGCGCCCGCGTCGAGGGTCGCCGTCACCCCGCCGAACACCCGGGTCATCGAACCGTCGGGCTGGGCCTCCCACCCCTGCGCCGCGAGCACCTCGCGCAGCGTCGCGCCCATCGCGTCCCCCTGGAGCACGGGGAGCATCCGCACGGGGATGGCGATGCGGTCTTCGACGTGCACCTTCGCCTCCAGGTCGCGCGTACGCACCGCCCGGCCG
>CAIOSS010001360.1 GCA_903860995.1 uncultured delta proteobacterium
GCCGGGGCGCGTGGCCCAGCGCAGGATGCGCGTGAGCAGCCCCTCGGGCTTCTGGGTGTCGTAGCCCATGTCCTCGCGCTTGGGGCAGTGGCGCAGCGGGCGCACCTCGGCGTCGTCCCAGAGGGTGTCGATGGGCTGGTCTTTGAACCAGCGGCCGTCGTCGCCGCGCCGGAGGAAGTACTTGATCGCCACGCGCCCGGAGGCGGCGTCGTGCACCCGCCCCTCCTCGCGCAGCCGCGCGATGCTGGCGTCGGTGTAGTCGCCGCGCGGGGCCGTGGTGAAGAACGCGCCTCGGGCCTCGTCCCACTTCGCGCCCGCCGGCTGACCCCGGGCGTCGAGCGCCACGGCGTCGCTGCGCCGCGGGGCCTCGCCGCGGAAGGCCGCGCCGGCGGTCTTCGAGTACACGAAGAGGGTGTCGAGGGTGCGACCGAGCTGCCGCGACGCCGCCTGGCGCCCGAGGTTGGGCGCGCGGCGCCACGCGATCTCGTTGCGGAAGCACGACGCCCCGAAGAGCTCGTCGAGCAGCACGCGGAGGTAGGCGTTGGCGCGCCAGTCGCAGTGCACGAAGAGGGCGCCGTCCGCCGCGAGCAGCTCGCGCAGCAGCACCAGGGTGTCGGACATGAACGCGAGGTAGGCGTCGAGCCCGACGCCCCAGGTGTCGCGGTAGGCGTGGCGCCGGAGGGTGGCGCCGTCGTCGAGCCGACGGGTGGCCTCGAAGCGCCCGCCGGTGTCGAAGGGGGGGTCGATGTACACCGCCTGGAAGCCCGCGGCGTGGGTGGGGAGCAGGCTCGCGAGGGCCACGCAGCGGTCGCCCTCGATGAGCAGGTCGGGCTCGCCGGGGCCCTCTCCGTGGCGCTCGCGGGGCGTGATGGGCGCGGGCTCGCGGGAGGGCTCGACGCGGCGTCCGTCGAGGTATTTGCCGCGCCAAACGAGCTCGGTCATGGGCGTCGGGGGGGGCGCGGGGTCAGATCTTGACGGACAGGAAGAGCTTCGTGAGGAAGAAGTCGGCCACGAGCACGGCGATGGCCGCCGCGACCACGGTGCGCGTCGTCGATCGGCCGACCCCCTCGGTGCCGCCGCGGGTCTGCATCCCGTAGTAGCAGCCGATGATGGCGATGGTGACGCCGAAGAAGGGCGACTTACCCACGCCGGACATGAAGTCCTGCATGTTGATGGACTCGAGCGCCGTGCGGAAGAAGAAGCCCATCGGCGTGTCGAACTGGAGCTTCGCGACCCCCATCGCGCCGCCGAAGCCCACCACATCAGCGAAGATCGTGAGCACGGGCATCAGGATCAGGCACGCGATGAGGCGCGGCACGACGAGCTTCTTCACGGGGTCGGCGCCGAGCGCGCGGATGGCGTCGATCTGCTCGGTGACGGCCATCGAGCCGAGCTCGGCGGCCATGCCCGACCCGATGCGCGAGCCCACCACGAGGGCGGTGAGCGCGGGCGCGAGCTCCCGGGTGATGGACAGCCCGATGACCCGGCCCACGTAGTCGGTGGCGCCGAAGCGCTCGAGGCCGAAGGCGAACTGCACCGTCATCACCATGCCGACGAAGAGCGCGGTGAGCAGGGCGATGGTGACGGACTTCAGCCCGAGCGACTCGAGCTGGTAGATGATCTCCTTGAGCTCGAAGGGTCGCGCGAAGGTGGCGACGGTGGCGTCGCGGAGCAGCAGCACCATGCCGCCGAGGTCGTCGAGGGACTGCCGGGAGTTGTCGATGTACGACTGCCACGGGCTCACCGGCGGGGGAGGCGCGACGATGGAGGCGCGCCCCGGGGAGAGCGACGGCTGCCCATCGGGGAACATCGACGCGCGCTCGCCCGGCGGGGTGACTGCGGAGCCGGGCGGCGGTGGAGGAGGGCTCATCGGGTGATCGCGGCGGGCGGTTATTGCTGCGGGAGGGGAGACTGCACGGTGCGGAAGCCGCGGACGAAGGCGTCGAAGGCGGGGCGGCCGGCCTCGAAGCGGTCGGGCGGCGCGACGAAGCCGAGGTCGTACACGCAGCCGTCCTTCTTCATCACGTAGAGTTCGAGCGAGCGTGGGACGCCGTCAAGGCGGGCGTTGACGACGACGTGCCGGGCCTCGCGGCGGTCGAAGGGGACGGTCTCCTCGAGGACCGTCTCGCGCTGGGTGAAGCCGATGAGGAGGTGCTGCACCAGCGAAGGCAGCGGCGTGTCCATGGCGCGCTCGCAGGTGTGGTCGACGTGCACGATGCCCCCGGTGGTGGCGTCGAACCACGCCGCGTCGTTGGACTCGACCGACATCGGCCGCCAGGAGGGCGGCACCGGCCCGAAGGCGTAGCGGAGGTCTCCCGCGGTCACCTCGTTGCCCTGAATCCTCACCGCGGAGCCCGAGCACCCGATGCCCAACGACATCGCGACAAATACCAATACCTGCCTCGACACGGGCGGGACCATACCCGGCACCCCGGACGCGCGCCAACGCGGACTTGGAGGATTCGTTGACGCCGGAGAATGCCGCTCGCTACGATGCCTGGGCGCATGTCGATCCCACCGCAGGGCCAACTCCACGAGCATCTGCTGGCGGAGGGTCTCGTTACGGCCGACCAGCTGGAGGGGGCCCTCCACCGGGTCCGCGGTGACGGCTCGCGCATCGAGGACGTGCTCATCGAGAGCGGGGTCATCTCCGAGGCCGACCTGCTGAAGTCCCTCGCGAAGCTGTATCGCACGCGCTTCGTGGCGACCAACAAGCTCGCCCGCGCCGAGGTCGACCGCGGGCTGCTCGAGGTCATCCCCCGGCGACTGGCCGAGGAGTTCCAGGTCTTCCCGGTGCTCTTCGACCCGGCGAGCAGCACCCTCTCCGTGGTCTCGCCCGACGCCGGCGACCCCGCGGTGCTCACCACCGTGCAGCAGGCCTCCAACGCCCGCGACGTGCGCGTCTACGTGGCCCGCCCCGCGGCCGTGCGCGCGGCCATCCTCAAGCACTACGCCGGAGAGCTCTACGCCTTCGCGCAGGTCGATACGACCGGGCGCGCGCAGTACCTCTCCATGATCGACCTCTACGCGCAGCACTCCTTCCAGGGGCCCACCGCGCCGAGCTCGGCCCCCGCGAACCCCACCACCGAGCGCCGCGAGCGGGTGGTGAGCGACGGCGACGTCGCCCGCGCCCCACTGCGTACGCTGAGCAGCGCCACGTCGAAGGCCTCCTTCCTGGAGCTGGCGACGGTGCTGGTGTCCCTGCTGGAGAACAACCGCGGCGAGCTGCGCGGGCACTCGCCCCTGGTGTCGCGCTGGATGCGCAAGCTGGCCGAGCGCATCCGCCTCGCCCCGGAGGAGGTGCACGCCCTGGTGCTCGCCGCCCTCCTCCACGACGTCGGCAAGGCGGCCACGTACCACCTGACCGCGCTCAACGTGGCGATGTTCGACAACCACCGGGTGGCCGCGCAGAAGACCTTCCAGACCGCCATCAAGCTCTTCGAGGCCGTGCCGCTCGAGCCGACCACCGTCACCACGCTCCAGACCATGTACGAGCGCTTCGACGGCGCGGGCTTTCCCGACGGCCTGGCGGGCAAGGAGATCCCGCTCGGGGCGCGCATCCTCGCGGTGGTCGACACCTACGCCGACCTCACGCAGAACCCCAACAACCCCTACCGCCGTCAGCTCGCCGCCCCGGAGGCTTGCGACGTGCTCGACCGCCACAAGGGGTCGGTGTTCGACCGCAACCTCGTCGACCTGCTGCGCCAGGTGGTCACCGGCGACGACCTCCGCGCCAAGCTCCTCTCCGAGCGCACGGTGGTGCTCCTCATCGACCCCGACCCCGAGGAGAGCACCGTGCTCGAGCTCCGGATGGTCGAGGAGGGCTTCGAGGTGCACCTCGCGCGCAACATCGACGAGGCGCAGGGCGTGCTTGGCCGCGGCTCGGTCGAGGCCGTCATCTCGGAGACCGACCTGGAGTCCACCTCGGGGCTCGACCTCCTGGCGGCGCTGCGCTCGGGCGGCTCGACGGTGCCGTGGGTCTTCCTGACGCGCGACCAGCGCCGCGAGGCCATCGCGCGGGCCTTCGAGCTGGGCGCCAGCGACTACGTGCTCAAGCCCGCCTCGCCGGAGGTGCTCATCGCCAAGGTGAAGCAGCTCCTGGCGCAGCGGCAGGCGCGCTCGCCCCGGGGTGTGTCGGGCTCGCTCGCGGAGCTGGCCCTCACCGACGTGGTGCAGGTGCTGTCGCAGGGCCGCAAGACCGGTCAGCTCAGCATCCGCAACGGCGCCGAGCAGGGGGAGGTGCACTTCCTCGACGGCAACGTGGTCAACGCGCTCTGGCAGGGCCTGCGCGGCGAGGAGGCCTTCTTCGCGATGCTGGGGCTCTCGACCGGCGACTTCGCGCTCGACCCGACGTTTCGCCCGTCGGCGCAGGTGATCAGCGGCAACGTCGAGGCGCTGATGCTCGAAGGCATGCGCCGGCTCGACGAGGCCCGCTCGTAGCGCCTTCGGTCCGTGCGGCCCGGCCGCCGCCCCCGATATGGTGCTCCTCGCGGCCTCCCCCGGCGGCGCGACCGCCAACCTCTTCAGCCTGGCGGTGGGCTACTTCGTCCCCCGCATCGCCCGCCTGCCCGAGCGCCAGGCCATCGCCATCGGCATGGAGATCGGGATCCACAACGGCACCCTCGCCATTGCCATCGCGAGCGACCCTTTACCCTGCTCAACAATTCCACCATGGCCATCCCCCCGGCCATCTACTCGCTGATCATGTTCTTCACCGCGGCGCGCTTCGGCGCCCTGGTGAGCCGCCGGGCCGAGGCACCGGCGCCCGTCACGCGCTGAACCCGCCGCCGTGGTTGGCTCCGACGCGAGGGTGCGGTAGCAGGGTGCTGCCCACCGTATCCCTCCCCCTCAGTTGGAGCCCAGAGACGCCGTGACCACGCCCATCGCCCCCGTCGCCCCGAGCGAGCTGTCCACCCTCGCCGTCAACACGATGAAGTTCCTGGCCATCGACGCCATCGAGGCCGCGAAGAGCAGGCACCCGGGGCTGCCGATGGGCGCCGCCGACGTCGCCTACGTGCTCTGGGCGCGCTACCTCCGGCACGATCCCGCCAACCCCCAGTGGCGCGACCGCGACCGCTTCATCCTGTCGCCGGGCCACGGCTCGATGCTGCTCTACGGGCTGCTCCACCTCTCGGGCTACGAGCTCGCCCTCGACGAGCTCAAGAACTTCCGCCAGTGGGACTCCAAGACCCCGGGGCACCCCGAGGTGCACCTCACGCCCGGCGTCGAGGTCACCACCGGCCCGCTCGGGCAGGGCTTCGCCAACGGCGTGGGCATGGCCATCGCTGCGAAGATGGCCCAGGCCCGCCTCCCCGGCCTCTTCGACCACCACATCTGGGCGCTCGTCTCCGACGGCGACGTGATGGAGGGCGTGGCCTACGAGGCCGCCTCGATCGCGGGCCACCTGAAGCTGGCGAACCTCACGTACATCTACGACGCCAACAGCATCACCCTCGACGGCGGGCTCGACGAGGCCTTCGACGAGGACGTCGCCGCGCGCTTCGAGGCCATGGGCTGGCGCACCGAGACCATCGACGGCCACGACCACGCGCAGATCGCCGCGGCCTACGACGCCGCCCTCGCGCAGAGCGAGAAGCCCACGCTCATCGTCGCGCGCACCCACATCGGGCACGGCGCGCCGAACAAGCACGACACCCACAAGGTGCACGGCGAGCCGCTCGGCAAGGACGAGGCGCTCGCCACCCGCAAGGCCCTCGGCTGGACCGAGGAGACCTTCACGGTGCCCGACGCCGTGCGCGCGCACTTCGCCGACCGCGCCAGGGTGATGGCCGACGAGCGCGCCCGCTGGGAGGCCCACGAGGCGCAGTGGCTCGCCGGGCACGCCGAGCACGCGGCGCTCTACCAGGCGCTCTGCGACCGCGCCGTCCCGGCTGACCTGCTCGAGACCCTGCTCGCGAAGCTCCCGCCCACCAACGACGCCACCCGCGCGCTGGCCGGCGCCATCGAGCAGATCGTCGCGTCGGTGATGCCCTCGCTCGTCGGCGGCGACGCCGACCTCGGCGGCTCGACCAAGACCCCCATCAAGGGCTCCGACAAGGTGGCCCCCGGGCGCTTCGAGGGCCGCAACCTGCGCTTCGGCATCCGCGAGCACGCCATGGGGTCGATCGCCAACGGCATCTCCCTCTACGGGCTCTTCGTGCCCTTCACCGCAACCTTCCTGACCTTCTCGGACTACATGCGCCCGCCCATCCGCCTCGCGGGGCTCAGCCACATCCCCGCGGTGCATGTGTTCACCCACGACTCGGTCTTCCTGGGCGAAGACGGCCCGACGCACCAGTCGGTCGAGCACGTGAGCGCGCTGCGGCTCATCCCCAACGTGGACGTGTGGCGCCCGGCCGACAGCGCCGAGTGCGCGGCGGCGTGGGTGGCGGCGGCGACCCGGCGCGACGGCCCGACGGAGCTCATCCTGTCGCGGCAGAAGGTGGACGTGCTGCCGGGTGATCCGACGGTGCGCGGACGCCACGCCGCCCGCGGCGGGTACGTGCTCGTGCGCGAGGAGATGGGGACGCCCGCGGTGGTGATCCTGTCGACGGGCAGCGAGGTCTCCGTCGCGGTCGAGGCCGCCCGGCGCCTGCACGTCGAGGACGGCATCCAGGTGCGCGTGGTGTCGATGCCCTGCCTGGAGGTGTTCAACCGCCAGGACGCGGCGTACCGCGCCTCGGTGCTGCCCGCGGGCGCCCGTCGGGCGAGCTTCGAGGCCGGCCGCACCGACCTCTGGTGGCGCTACGTCGGCCTCGACGGGCTCACCCTGGGCGTCGACACCTTCGGCGCGTCGGCCCCGGGGCCCGTGCTCGGCGAGAAGTACGGCCTCACCGCGGACCACGTCACGGCGCACCTGCGCGCGTGGCTCCGCGGGGCCTGAGGGCCCACCGGCTCAGACCGCGCCGTCGCCTCCCACGTCGGCGCGCTGGGCATCCCCCGGGGCGTCGACCGGCGCGTCAGAGACCCCGGTATCCACGACCATCACCGGGCCTGCATCCGTCCGA
This sequence comes from uncultured delta proteobacterium, assembly GCA_903860995.1. Lineage (GTDB taxonomy): Bacteria > Myxococcota_A > Polyangia > Polyangiales > SCUS01. Next base: position 7,008 of record CAIOSS010001360.1, read on the forward strand.
ACGTCCACCGCCGCAGGGACGTCGACCGGCGGCCGCACGTCGAGGATCATCGCGACGTCGGGGGCGGCGGGCACATCCGGCGCCGCGGGCGCATCGGCCGGGGTGGGGCCCGCGTCGACCGACGGGGCGCCGAGGTCGACGGGCGGGCCCGCGTCGAGGCGGGTGGCCGAGACGCAGAGCAAGCGCCCGTCGGTGGTCACCTCGCAGCGCAGCGGCGCCACGCACTCGCGGTCTTGCAGGCACTCGTCGCCCCGCTGCCGGGTGCCCTCGATGGTGCACCCCCCGAGCGACAGGCCCAGCACCGCCCACCCCAGCCACGTCGCCGTTGGTCTTCGCATGTTCGACTTCGCCTGGCGCGACCGTATCACGCGCCCACGCGGCCACGAAAACGCCTATGATCCGCCCGACGCGCGCCGCCGACCGTCCGACGCGATCAGAACCCAGCGGATCCCAGTGACCCACGACAGCGCGCCGCCACGCGTGCCCCGGGCGCCGCCGAGCACCCGTACGATCTCGTCTCTGGCGCGGCGCGCGAGCCAGCGGTGTTCGAGGCCGACCTGGGCATGTGTCCATCCGCGCCAACCCCGTTGGAGTCCGTCAGCATCATGCCCGTGTGCGTGAGCTCCTCCAGCTCCACCACCCGGTCGGCGTTGGGCAGCGTCGTCGTCGGCATCGGGTCCTGCACCTGCGTCGCCGCCCCGTAGCTGTACACGCGCTCGACCGAGCCGCTGGCGTTCACGGCCTCCTTCGTCGCCACCCGGCCGCGCAGCACGTCGTAGGTGACCTCATCGTGCTCGGTGCACCCGCTGTTGTGACAGGCGCGCGTCATCCGGCCGAGCTCGTCGTAGTCGAAGGTAGTCGGCGTGGTGGCGCCGGGCTCCATGACGGAGGCGAGCTCACCCGCGGCGTTGTAGGTGTAGAGCGTGTCCTCGTAGGCCCCGCTCACCCCGCGGCGCAGGCGCGTCGGGCGCGTCGAGTAGCTGGTCACCATCGGGTTCAACGGGTGAGCTCCACTGCGTGGTCGGCACCGTACTCCCGCCCGAAGCGCGGCGCATCTCCACCCGGTGGAACCAGTCGCCGTCCACCACGTCGTAGCGGTAGCGCGTCGGGTCCGAGCCGCCGCTCGTGGTGCTGTACCGCAGCCGGTGCAGCGCGTCGTACGAGCGGATCGAGATGTTGCCGTCGATGCCTGTCACGCTCGTCGCCTCCAGCGCCACGAAGGGGTTGCCGCCGCTGTCGAGCGCGAGCGCACCGTCATGACTCACGGCAGGTGCGGCGTGGCTACCTCACAGTTGTGATTCGATAAAATCCGAGCACAAAAATCACTTCCGGGCGCCAAGAAGCACTCCCGACAATACAGAGCGGCGCGGAGCTGCTTTGTGTTGGGCGCGCTTTGGCGAGAAACCAATGACGATAGGCTTGCGCAGCCAGTGGAACGGCCTTCAATACACCGCTCAAACTGCCGGCCCACAATCCAAGTCCTCCCAAGCGCCAGAACAACTGTCAAAGATGTCGCCACCATGAAGGCATACGCTCCGAGGGCCGCTACACGTGTGACTTCTGGCAACCACGCCTGAATCGCACGAAATGCGACATACGCTAGAACGATGGCGAGCGGAGTCGCCGAGATCCATCCGCTCACCCCAGGCCGCAGCGGGAATGAGGCGTCCATGGCCAAAATCGCTCCGAGAACCAAACCGGTGGCGATCGCGGATACAAACAGAAGGACGATTGCTAATGAGCGCATTGACTGAAATGCGCCCCCAACCCGCGGTTTCGGAAGTTGCTCGGGGCGCCAATCAGACTCCCCATTCCATCCCAGACACCTTGGATGGTCCACCAAGCAGCATATGGCGTTGGTGGCGAAGGCGGCCGACTCGAAGTCGAGTCCACACCCATCAGCCGCTTCTTCCAGTCGTACCCTGCCGATATTGACAGAGCGACGGGAAAGGCCAGCGTCCCAACCACAGGCACAAACGATACGAGATCTCTTCCTTGAAGGTAATGATCAGCTCCAGCATACGCCTCTCCGTTCGCCACTTCGAGAGGCAGTCGATCTGGATCGCCCCGTTGCGCAGCGATCAGCAACAGCGCTTCGTGAACGTTGCCATCGGCCATCCGCAGCCTCTCGTTGATTAGATTCGACGTCTCTTGATAGGGGCCTGAAGGAGGATGCGAATTTAATCCAAACCAGCCGTACCCAGATTGACCGAACCAATGGCCCACTGCCAAACCAATACCAAATGCGATCGCTCCCCCGGCAATGACCGCTGGAATCGGGAACTCTCCGGTTGGATCGATCTGGTTGACCGGATCCCCCGCGACATACGCGTAGAGGTTTCGCGCATCGATCGTATCCCGCTCCCCCAGTGGATCCCTCGTCAACCACTGCCGCAGCCGCGGCGAGTACACCCGTGCCGGCGCGAAGACCAGCCCCGTGGGCCGATGCACCACATGCCCGGTGAACCCGAGGTGCGTGTCGTACGCCGCCCCGCCCGAGCCCGGCGCCACCACGGTCTGCTCGCCCCACACGCCGTAGCGGTACGTCCGCACGCGCGCTCCTCCCGTCGCCAGCCCGATCACGCTGCCGCGCACGTCGCGCACCAGCGCCAGGTGCGCCCCGCTCTGCTCCATGCCGTCGGGCCGATAGGTCCGCTCGATGGTCGTGCTCCCCGACGCCTCGATGCGCTCGCCCAGCA
>CAIOSS010001361.1 GCA_903860995.1 uncultured delta proteobacterium
CCGGTGACCATGCGCGCGCCGCCGAGCTCGCCGGACGCGCCGCGGCCCTGCGCATGTCGCCCTCCCTCGCGCTCCTCCTCGCGCAGGAGCACGAGCAGCTCGGCCACCTCGTCGTCGCCCTCGACCACGCCCGCCGATGCACCGCCGATGCGACCAGCGACACCGGGCTGCGCAACCGCGACCGGCTCCTGGGCATCTGCCGCGAGCTCACCGACGTGCTCTCCCGCCGCATCGGTCGCGTCACCGTGCGCGTGCCCGCCGACCTCGCGCGCGCCACGGTGCGCGTGGGCGATCGTGAGCTACCCGCGGCGGCGTGGGGCGTCGCGGTGCCGGTCGATCCGGGCGAAGTGGTCGTGCAGATCCGCGACGACGCGCAGCACTACGCGCAGACGCTGACCGTGCGCGTGGCGGTCGGCGGAAGCGCAGAGGTGGACGTCCCCTCGCCGCGGGTCGAGGTCGCCCACGTTCGCCCTGCGCCGCCCCCGCCGGATCCCGTGCTGCGGGTTGCGCCCGTGCAGCCGCCGTCGGCCCCGACGCGGGCGGGTGCGGGCGCCGGGCCGTGGGTGCTCGGGGGCGTCGGTGCGGCATCGTTCATCGGGGCCGGCGTGCTCTGGGCGCTGCACGACGGCGCGCTGGGCGAGCGCGAGGCGGCGTGTGATGCGCGCGGGTGCGATCCGTCGTCCGTCGACGCGGACGCACGGATGCGCGGGCTCACGACGGCGACCAACGTGGCCATCGGCGTCGGCGGAGCCGCGGTGGCGGGCGCAGCGGTGTGGTTCCTGGTGTCGCGCCTGGGCGGGCGAGAGACGGAGCGGGCACGGCCGACGGCGTGGGTGTTTCCGACGGCGACTGGCATCGCGGTGGGGGGCGTACTGTGAGCGAGGCGCGAGACTGGGGACGAGCGATCGTGGGAGCAGCACTGCTGGCCGGGTGCGCCGATGAGGAGTGGACGTACCGGCCGCGGGATGCAGGGGCCGCGCGGCTCGACAGCGGCGCGGTGGTGTCCGACGGAGCGGTCGGCGACCGCGGGGGCTCGGGTGACGTGGGCAACGTGACGCCGACCGATGTACCGAGGGCAACGGATGGCGGGACGACTGCCGACGCGGGAATGACCACGACCGGACTCACCGTGCGAGCCCAGGGAATGGCCACGAGCGCCGCGGGGAGCTTGACCGTGGGAACGCTGCGGGTGAGCGAGACGGGATTCGAGGTGGGCGAGCGCGCGTGTGTCGGGACGCTGTGTGCGGTGGGGGGATTGGTTCCATGAAGATGCGACGGGGAGCGGTGTTGGGCGCGCTGGCGTTGTCGGTCGTCGGCATGATCGCGGCGTATCGGGTCGGGCGCGCGCGGGCCGACGGCGTTCCGATGGTGAACCCGCTGTACTACGGCGGCATGCTCGACGATGTCGGGCGTCCCCTCGAGGGCGCCCGCAACGTCACCGTGCGGCTCTGGGATGCATCGACCGCGGGCACGACGGTCTGCACGACGAACGCAGGCGCGACGACGTTCTCGGGCGGGCGGTTCCGCGTGGCGCTGGATGGCGCGTGTGTGGGCGCGGTGCGGGCGAACCCGGAGCTGTGGGCGGAGCTGCAGGTGGAGGGGACGGCGTTCCCTCGGTCGAAGCTGGGCGCGGTGCCCTATGCGCTCGAGGCGGGGCGGGCGACGGGCGCGGCGGGGGCGCTGGAGGCGCGGCTGGCGGCGGTGGAGGGCAGAGCGACGGGCGGACGGCAGGTGGTGGTTGGCAGTTGGCGACCGACCAACCCGTTGGTGCCGGAGATCGTGCCCCTTACGATATGCCGAGATCCCGATCCAACTCCCGGCACTACTGGCACTCCAGGAGTCTACTATACGTCTTCGGTCGAGCCGATGACCATCTCTTTCACGGCGACGGCGACATCGCTTTATCGGGTTACGCTCCCACGATGGTCATCTTATCCCTCCACTTCCGTGAGGCTGATCATCTCCCCGCCTGCCTCGATTCAATTCATAAAAGGTTTCCCCAACAACTCATGGCAAAACGCAACCCTTCCTTCCGCGGGCTACTCTGAATCATATGTCTCGTTCGTCGCCGGACAGAGGTACACGATCAGTGCAGAGTTCAGGTTCAATGTCCATGATTGCATGAATCCTCTGTTCTCTATTTTGACTCTCACTCCCTTCATCATCGAGCAAGTCAACTAGCCCCATGTCCCCGTCTTCCGCCGACCCCTTCGCCCTCCTTGGCACTCGCCTCGATGGCAAGTACGATGTCCACTCGGTCATCGCCGAAGGCGGTTTCGGCGTCGTCTACCGCGCCACGCACCGTACCCTCCAGAAGCCCGTCGCCATCAAGGTGCTCAAGACACCGCCGTCGCTGGCCGAGTTCTCCCGCAAGGACTTCATCGAGAAGTTCGTCTTCGAGGCCCGCACCATCGCCCGCCTCGAGCACCCCGGCATCGTGCGCGTCCTCGACTTCGGCGGCGGCCTCCTCCCCTCCGGCGGCTCCGCCCCCTGGATCGTCCTCGAGTGGATCGACGGGCAGGCCCTCGACGCCATTCTCGACGCGCGACGCAACCAGGGCGGACGCTCCCCCGCCGAGGCGCTCGCCCTCTTGCGCCCGGTCTTCGAGGCGCTCGCGATCGCCCATGACGAGGGCGTCGCGCACCGCGACCTCAAGCCCGCCAACATCATGCTCGCGCGCACCCGGCAGGGCATCGAGCCCAAGCTCCTCGACTTCGGCATCGCGAAGTCGATGCACGACGAGGAGGCCACCGCCTCGGGCCAGACCGCGACCGCCTCGGTGCTGCGCGCGTTCACGCTCGCCTACGCCTCCCCCGAGCAGCTCGGCGGAACCCGCACCGGCCCCTGGACGGACGTCCACGCCCTCGCGCTGGTGCTCGTCGAGGTGCTCACCGATTGCGCCCCGTTTCGCGGCGAAGACAGCACCGACCTGACCATCAACGTGCTGGCCGCGACGCGCCCCACGCCGGCGAAGTTCGGCCTCGACGTCGGCGGCTGGGAGCCGGTGCTCGCTCGCGCCCTCGCGCTCCGCCCGACCGAGCGCTTCCAGAGCGCCCGTGAGTTTCTCCGCGCGCTCGACGCCGCGATGCCCGCCGCTGCGTCCTGGGACGCGCTGCGCACGTCCCCCGTCGCCGGTTCGGCCGTGACCGCCGACCACACCACCACCCTGCAACCCGTCCAGCACCCGACCACCGTGGTGCGCCCGACCCGTCGCCCGGTGCTTCCGGCCGTGGCGGCGCTCGGTGCGGCCGCGCTCGCCCTCGTCGCCCTCTACGCGGTGGGCTCCTCGCGAACACCCCCGGTCGCGGCCCCGGTCGTCGCGCCGCCTGCCCCCACGGCCCCGCCGCCGATTGCGCGCGCACCGGCACTGCCGCCGCCAGTGGTGCCTCCGCCCGCGCCACCGCTTCCGATCGTCGCCACTCCGATCGCCGTCGATGCCGGAGCACCCCTGCGCCCCGCCGCGCGCCCCCTGCGCCCGGCGCTCCGCCGACCCACGGTGGCTCGTCCGCGGGTTCACGAACATGTCCCGGTTGATTAGCGATTACCCTCTCGGAGACGAATGACCCTCCCGCCGAGACGCCGCCTCGCGCCCACTCACTGGGTAGGCCTGCTGCCCAAGCCGCTCCTGCTGCTCACGGCGATCGGGGGATGCGCCGACGCAGAGTGGACCTATCGACCGAGGACCGACGGTGGCGATGCGAGCGTGATCGCCGACGGCATGAGCCTCGATCGCCCGCTCATCACGCCTGACGGAGGCCGCGACGCCACGCTCCCCGACGGACCGACCCCGGACCTCCTCGCGCCCGACGCCGCACCCGACGACCGGAACGCACCGAGCCCCGATCAACCCGACGCCGGCCCCCGCCTCGAGGACGCGCCCGCGCTCGACGTACTCGCGCTCGATGGTGCGCCACCCGACTCCGGCACGCCGGACGCGGCACTCCTCGATGTACCGCTCCTCGATGTGCCGCTCCTCGATGTGCCGCTCCTCGATGTGCCGCTCCTCGATGTGCCGCTCCTCGAC
>CAIOSS010001362.1 GCA_903860995.1 uncultured delta proteobacterium
GTCTCCGCCGCGCCCGCGAAGACGCCGGGGCGCGCATCGTCGCAATCGGCTCCGCGACAGCCGACACCAACGCCGTGATCGTCGCCGTCCTCGTCGACGCAGCAGCGCGCGCCGACCGGCGTACAGACCGGCCCCGCGGTCGGCGTCAGCAGGCTGTTGAGGCAATCGAAGCGCGGCGGGCACCCGGGAACCTCCATGTCGCACGACCGCAGGCACACCCGACCGCCCGCGGCGAGGCGCACGCAGAACGCCATCGCTCCGCAATCCGCGTCGGAGGCGCAGGCCTGGCACATGTATCCGCCGGTACCCACGTCGGGCCGAACGGTGTTGATGTCGATTGGCACGATGTCGCGCACCGCGCGTGGGTCCGGCACGTTGCTCGCGGCGCCGTCCTCGATTCCGGTGACGTCTCCAGTGGCGGCGTCGAAGCCCAGATCGTCGATCACCGCCGCGCCTCCGACGACCGAGTTGCCGGAGCATGCCGCGAGACAGCCGCCGACGACACCAACCCAGACGAACAACGGTCGAGCGCGCCTCACCATCCTTCGTTGGTACACCCCACTGCCCCATCGGGAAATGGGTCAACCGACCGGGCACCACCGTTGCCACCGATCCGCCCGGGTGGCCCGCCATCTCTTCTGTCACCCGCCGCCACCCCGCCGCCACCCGCCACCGCCGGCGGTTGCAGGGCACTCTGCGCGGCACCCACGTCGGCCAGCGCTCTCCTGCGGGCGACGTTCGGATCTCCTGGCGGATCGCTCCGGACCAGGAACCTCCTGGTCCGGGTCTTCGGTGATCCAGAGCATTCCTGCGCAAGGGTGAACGCCTATGGGGGGTACCGCAGCCCGGTCGAGAGGAGGCTGTTCAGTCAGGAACGGCGGGCGGGATAACGAAACTTCTTGTCCAGATAACCGGGTGCGCTCAAGCGATCAGCGAGCGCGAAAATCGGACAATGGGTCCGCCGTAAACCCGATTGAATCCGTGCCGACGCCGGCGCCCCGTTGGTCCTCCTATCGGCTCGGATGCTCTCGCCGGGCCCATCAGTCGACCCGGCAGCTACAACGATCACCGGGGCTCGTTGGCGGTGTCTTTGGCAGTCGAGGCGGGTTTGTCGTAGGCCTTACGCAGTCCGATCGCTGAACCGCCGAAGAACAACAACATCCAGCAGGTCACGAAGATGCCGACCATGAGGGTGTGGGTGTCAGTCATGGCGTGGCCCGTTTTGCGAGAGCTTTGCGAAGCACGCGAGGCTCAGGATCGAAGGAACCCAGATGCCGACGAAGAGGCCTGCGTTCTTGTCGGGTGTGCCCAGCACTCCGAACCAGAGAGAGATTGAATAGATGAGCGACGTCCCGCTCGCGATGAGCACGAAGATGTCTTGACGCTTGAACATGAACTGATCTCCACCCCGGCACCAGGTGCGCGGGAAGTCCGACGCCGCATGCCGACCGCGCCCGAGGAGCCTGACTGTCTCCCCGCTGCCATCGGCGGGCCTCTGCGGGGTCTTTGGCGGTGAATACCCGCGGTCTACAAGTAGGATGGAAGTCCGCTCCCGCGCGGTTCATCCCAAATGAAATGCCTCAAACGGGATGAACCGCGAGCCCGAACCGCTCCACCGGGGCGCCGGCCATGCGTTGAAGCTCGCGCAGACCTCACCCCCGCTGCCGCGATGCCCCTCTCCATGAATGGAGAGGGGCTGCGATCACCTGACAGCCCGTCGTGAAACGCAGCCCTTCCAGGAGCCCCTCGCCATTCATGGAGAGGGGCATCGCGGCAGCGGGGGTGAGGTCTGCGCGAGCTCTGACGCATGGCCATCATTCGCCTCGGCATCGGCCCAGCCCGCTCACGCCAC
>CAIOSS010001363.1 GCA_903860995.1 uncultured delta proteobacterium
GGGCGGCGGCGACTCGCCCGGCCGCAGCGCGGTGGTCACCGTCACGTCCCGCGCCTGTCCCTCGCGCAGGCTGCCCAGAACGATGCGCTCGCCCGGGGCGCGCGTGGCCATGAGCCGGGCGATGTCGTTGCGGCCGTGCACGGCCCGGCCGTCGACCGCGACGATCACATCCGAGGGGCGCAGCCCCGCCGCCGCCGCCGGGCTGTCGGGCAGCACCACGCTGACCAGCGCCCCGCTGCCCGCCGCGCCGAAGGAGGCCAGGTCGGGGGTGAGGTCTTGCGTGTCGAGGCCCGTCCAGCCGCGGGTCACGCGCCCGGTGGCGAGCACCTGCCGCACGACCTGCTGCACCAGCCGCGACGACACCGCGAAGCCGATGCCCTGCCCGCGGCCCACCACCAGGGTGTTGATGCCGAGCACTTCGCCGCGGATGTTGATGAGCGCGCCGCCGGAGTTGCCCGGGTTGATGCTCGCGTCGGTCTGGAGGTAGTCCTCGACCTCGTTCATGCCGAGGCCGCCGCGCCCGGTGGCGGAGACCACCCCGTGGGTGACCGTGGCCTCGAGGCCGAAGGGCGCGCCGATGGCCAGCACCCACTCGCCCACCCGCGCGGCGTCGCTGTCGGCGAAGCCCGCCGTCGGGAGCGCGCGCGCCTCGATCTTGACCACGGCGAGGTCGGCCGAGGGGTCGGTGCCGAGCACGCGCCCGGCGAAGGTGCGCCCGTCGCGGAGGTGCACCTGGATGCGCGTCGCCCCCTCCACCACGTGGTGGTTGGTGACGATCACCCCGTCCTCGCGGATGAGCACCCCGGAGCCGCTGCCGTGGCGCCGCTGCGGCTCCTCCGGGGGCGCCCCCCAGAAGCCGGGGGCGTTGTAGAGCATCACGTCCGAGCGGCGGGTGAACTCCACGTAGAGCGTCACCACCGCGGGCAGCGTGCGCGACGCCACCTCGCTGAACACCAGGCCGAGGTTGATGGCCGAGTCGACCGCCGGCGGCGGCGCGCGGGGCGGCGCGGGCGGGCGGGGCTGCGCGCCGGCGGGGGCGAAGGCGAAGGCGAGCGCGAGGGAGGCGGAGAGCAGCGGGCGCCAGCGCATGGGCGGAGCCTACGACGCCCGCGGCGCGATGGCTGTACCCCTGCGGACGAGTGGCTACGGAATCGGGGTGAAGCGGGTGCGCGCGTTGGAGATGATGGGGCAGGAGTTGCCCGAGGGGCACGGGCCGACAGCCTGGGTGCCGCCGGGGTTCTCCATGCCGACGGTGGCGGTGCCCACGCCGGACATGGCGCCGTAGGCGAGGTCGATGACGCCGCTGCCCTCGTGCACGATCAGCTCGAAATTGAGCACGCTCGAGAAGTCTGCGTAGTACCGGGCGCCCGCCCACTGCGCGACCCACCGGCGGCTCGGCGCGGACCCGACGGTGGCGACGCAGACCCCCGACGTTCCGGTCTCGAGGTCGCGCCACTGCGGGGCGATGACCCCGTTGGGGGTGCCCACGCTGGGCAGGGTGCCCGAGAGGCTGACGAACCCGACGCCGGCGTTGACCTGCACGTACCCGTTGGAGACGACATACATCGGCGCGCCCGCCGCGAGCGCGGCGCCCCACCAGCGCGTGGCGAAGGGGATCGGCACGCTGAACCCGTCGTCGTCGGTCGACTGGAGCATGCGCACCGAACCGGGCGCGCCGCACGCGTCGACGTAGGGGACCGACGACGCCGTGAGGGACGAGTCGACGGCGTAGTTGGCGCCGCCGCCGCACGCGCCCGCGATGCACCACTGCCCGCCGATGCAGGTGCGGCCGCAGGCGCCGCAGTGGGCGGGGTCGGTGTTGAGGTCGACGCACGCGCCGGTGCACGCGGTCTGCCCCGCGGGGCACGCGAGGCCGCACGCGCCGGCGTTGCAGCTCTCGCCGGCGGCGCAGGCGCGCCCGCACATCCCGCAGTGGGCCGCGCTGGTCTGGAGGTTGGCGCACGCCCCGGAGCAGGTGGTGTCGATGGGGCGGCAGGGCAGCGTCGGGCCGGTGAGGGTCGCGTCGCAATAGCCGACGGTCTCCAGGCCGCTGGCGCGAAACTGCGACGAGCCCTCGTGGTGGAAGTACCACCGGCGCCACACGGGCGAGACCGTGAACGAGCACATGTCCGACAGGGACGTGAAGGTGGCGAGGGTGCTCACGGTCCCTTCGGGCACGCGCATGCGGGCGATGGCCGTCCCGCTCTGCACGTAGTCGACGTAGAGCGCCCCGCCGTAGAACTCCGCCACGCCCCAGATCGCCCAGCTTTCGCACGCGGCGCGGGGGGTGGGCATCGCCACGGCGCCGAGGTCGATGACGGCGCCGCTCGGCAGGCTCACGTGCCACGCGCGGCCGCCGCCCATGAGGATGATGCGCTCGTAGCCCGAGAAGATGCCGACGCTTCCGGTGGCCGGCAGGGGGATGGGCTGCGAGAGGTTGATCAGCCCGGAGGTGAGCCCGCCCGTCATGGGGTTGAGCTCCATCAGCGAGGTGATCGTCCCGCCCATGTTGGTGACCGGGGTCGAGCCGATGGCGAGGGTGTAGAGCGCCCCGGTGGCGAGGTTGCTCACCAGGCCGTCGTAGATGCGCCCCACCGTCTCGCCGACGAGGGACTGCAGGTCGAAGCGCCCGGTGCTGGTGTCCCCGGAGTAGAAGAGCCGCGCGCCGGAGACCGCGATGCCGCCGCGGTCGTCGCCGGTCACGGCCAGGTGGTCGACGGTGCTGCAGTTGTTCGCCGAGAGCCCCACCTGGAAGCTCGCCCCGGGGATGACCCCCCCGACGCAGCGCCCGAGGGCGCAGCGCGCCCCGGTGGCGCAGGCGCGGCCACACATGCCGCAGTGCGCGGCGTCGGTCTGGAGGTTGGCGCACGCGCCGCCGCACACGACCGTAGGCGCCGCGCAGACCAGGGTGCACACCCCCGCCGCGCACATCTGCCCGGTGGCGCAGGTGCGGCCGCAGCCGCCGCAGTGGGCCGCGCTGGTCTGGGTGTTGACGCACGGCCCGGCGCCGCACTCGCTGAGGGGCGCCGCGCAGCGCGGGCCCGTGTCTGCGGGGCCCGTATCGACGGGCCCGCCGAGGTCCACGGGGGCGCCGCTGTCGACCGGGCCCGTGTCCTCGGGGCCGCCGAGGTCGGTGGGCGCGCCGAGGTCTTCGGGGGCCGTCGCCACGTCGTCTGGCGCCCCCACATCGGGCGGATCGACCGGCGGCACGTCGTCCTCACCCGGGAAACCGACGTCGTCTGCGGGGGCCACCTTCGCGTCGGGGTCGCCCAGATCGGTCGGGTCTAGGCCCGCGTCGACGGCGGTGCCCATGTCCGGCACCGCGCTCTCATCGATGAGCTGCTGGGCGCACGAGAGGGGGAGGAGCGCGAGGCAGAGGGCGATTCCACGCAAGGCAGGCCGTCGGTCCATGGCTTCCGCGAAACTATCGCGAAGCCGCGGAAAGTACATGACTCCCATCGCGCGCCGTCAGATCGCACCCGCTCGCAGAACCGTCGGCCGCGCGGTACGCGCTGCGCCCCGAGCGCTACGTCGCCCTCATCGGCATCGGCGAGTCTCTGGCCAACGTCGCCTTCGCGCTGGTCTTCGTGGTGCTCGCCGCGCTGGCCGCGTCCGTCGGGGCGTGGCGCGTCGCCCGCGGGCACCTCGAGCCCGCCTGACGGCCCCCTTCCTGAGCCGCGTCTGGGCCGGATCGCTCGGCTGAGCCCGGAGGGCGAATCGCGCTACCTTCGCGCCGCCATGAACCACCCCACCTCCGCCGAGCTGACCCGCGCCTACGCCGGCCGCCGGGTCTTCGTCACCGGCCACACCGGCTTCAAGGGCGCCTGGCTCACGCGCTGGCTCCTCGACCTCGGCGCCGACGTCACCGGCTACGCCCTCGCGCCCGACACCTCGCCCTCGCTCTTCGAGCAGCTCGGGCTCGCCGCGCACCTGCGCCGCCACCACGTCGCCGACGTGCGCGACGCCGCGCGCCTGCGCGCCGCCGTGGCCGAGGCCGCCCCGGACGTGGTCTTCCACCTCGCCGCGCAGCCGCTCGTGCGCCGCAGCTACGAGGAGCCCCTGTTCACCCTGGAGACCAACGTCATGGGCACGGCCCACGTGCTCGAGGCCGTGCGCGCGGCGCAGCGCCCCTGCGCAGCGGTGATGGTCACCTCGGACAAGTGCTACGAAAACCGCGAGCAGCTCTACGGCTACCGCGAGGACGAGGCCATGGGCGGCCACGACGTGTACTCCATGTCCAAGGGCGCCTCGGAGCTGGTCATCGCGTCGTGGCGGCGGAGCTTCTTCCCCCCGGCGCAGCTCGCCCACCACGGGGTCGCCGTCGCCTCGGGCCGCGCGGGCAACGTCATCGGCGGCGGCGACCAGGCCGCCGACCGGATCATCCCCGACTGCGTCCGCGCCCTCACCCGGGGGGTACCCATCCCCGTGCGCAACCCCGACGCCGTGCGCCCGTGGCAGCACGTGCTCGAGCCCCTCGGGGCCTACCTCCTCCTGGGCGCGCGGCTCCTGGGCGTGGGCACCACCACCCCCGAGCGCTTCTGTGAGGGCTTCAATTTCGGCCCGCAGACCGAGGCCACCCGCCCGGTGCGCGACGTGGTGCGCGCCCTCATCGGGGCGTGGGGCGGCGGCACCTGGGACGACCGCTCCGACCCGGGGGCCGTGCACGAGGCGAAGCTCCTGCGCCTCTCCATCGAGAAGGCCTGGGCGCGCCTCGGGTGGTCGCCGCGGTGGGGCTTCGAGCGCACCATCGCCGAGACCGCCCGCTGGTACCGCGCCTGGCACGAGGGCGCCCCGGGGCCGGCGCTCGACGCCCTCTGCAGCGCGCAGATCAAGCACTACCTCGACGCCGACGGGGCCGTCGTGGGAGACCACCAGGCACCCTGAGCGATGTCGAACGACGCGGACGCACTCGAGAAGCAGCTGACGGCGGAGATCCTGGAGCGCGTGCGGCGCATCGCGCGGCTGCGCCACGAGGAGCCCGAGGAGTTCCGCCCGGGGCGCACGGCGGTGCGCTACGCCGGGCGGGTCTACGACGAGCACGAGATGGTCAACCTGGTGTCGAGCTCGCTGGAGTTCTGGCTCACCGCGGGGCGCTGGCACCGCCGGCTGGAGGTCGACCTCGCGCGCTGGTTCGGCCTCGCCCACGCGCGCCTCGTCAACAGCGGGTCGAGCGCCAACCTCCTGGCCACCGCGGCGCTCACGTCGCCCCAGTGGGGTGAGCGCCGGCTGCGCCCCGGCGACGAGGTCATCACCGTCGCGGCGGGCTTCCCCACCACCGTCGCGCCCGCCATGCAGCTCGGGCTCGTGCCGGTCTTCGTCGACATCGCGCTGCCCACCCTCAACATCGACGTCGCGCTGCTGGAGCAGGCCCGCTCGCCCCGCACCCGCGCGGTGATGCTCGCCCACACCCTCGGCAACCCCTTCGACCTCGGCGCCGTCACGGACTTCTGCCGCGCCCACGGGCTCTGGCTGGTCGAGGACAACTGCGACGCCTCGGGCTCGCGCTACCGCGGCGCGCTCACTGGCACCTTCGGCGACGTCGCCACGCTCAGCTTCTACCCCGCGCACCACATGACCACCGGCGAGGGCGGCGCCGTGCTCTGCCGCGACGACGAGATGCTCCGGGTGCTGGAGTCCCTCCGCGACTGGGGCCGCGACTGCTGGTGCGCCGGCGGGGTCGACAACACCTGCGGCAAGCGCTTCGAGTGGCAGCTGGGCCAGCTCCCCGCAGGCTACGACCACAAGTACACGTACAGCCACCTCGGCTACAATTTGAAGATGACCGACATGCAGGCCGCGGTCGGCCACGCGCAGCTCGCCAAGCTCGACGGCTTCGGCGAGGCGCGGCGGCGCAACTGGCGCTACCTGCGCGACCGGCTCGACGAGGTGGCCGACCTGCTGGTGCTCCCGGAGCCGACGGAGGGCAGCGACCCGAGCTGGTTCGGCTTCATGATGGCCGTGAAGCCGGGGGCGGGCTTCACCCGCGACGAGATGGTGCGGCACCTGGAGTCGCGCAAGATCCAGACGCGGATGCTCTTCTCGGGCAACCTCACCCGGCAACCCGCCCTCACGCGCCTCGCGGAGGACCACGCCGTCCGCGGCCTTCCGCCGCCGTACCGCGTGGCGGGCGAGCTCACCCGCACCGACTACGTGATGAACAGCGGGTTCTGGATCGGCGTGTACCCCGGGCTCACCGAGGCGATGCGGGCCTTCATGGCCGACGAGATCATCGCCTTCGCCCGCGCCCGCAGCGGGGCGGCGCCGCGGCGCACGCTGCCCACGGCGCCGTAGGGCCCGCCCGTCGCCACGTGTTGAAACACGCGGCGCTGCGTCGAAGGTCCCTAGTACCTTTCCACAGGGGACTTGAAGGGTTGGGTGGTCGAGGCGCGAGCACCGCAAGGCGCGAAGAGCGCCGCGTGGCAGAAGCCACGCAAGCGATGAGCA
>CAIOSS010001364.1 GCA_903860995.1 uncultured delta proteobacterium
GCCCCGGCCGAGGGACCATCCCCAGGTGCGACCCACGACCCCCCGCTGACCCTCGCCCGCGGGGTCACCGAGCGCGTCGAGGGTCAGCCGATCGCCGCGGGGCGGGCGAGCCAGGGTCCACGCCTCGACGTGGTGCCCCGACCACCACGAGAGCGACGCCCACCGCGCCACCACCGTGCGCTCGCTGGACGCCGATCCGGGCGCTCCGATCGCACCCATCGCGGCGAGCACGCTGGTCGCCTCGCGCGCCCCCTCCAGCGCCTCCGCGGGCGGCACTGCGCCGTCGGTCGTAGCGCCGAGGGAGCCCCAGCGGGCGACCGCCGCACCCACCCCCGCGCCATCGTCGGGGGTCACCGCGGCGAGGCGTTCGCCGCGGCGCGACCAGCACCATGACGCGATCACGAGGTCCCACGAGGTCCAGTCGTCGAGCTCGCGGCGCAGGCTGGCCCCCGAGGGTAGCCGTAGCTGGCTGTGGGTGCGCAGCCATGCGTCGAGCGCGGGGCGCTGCGTCGCGACGCACTCCTGCGCTTGCCGCCGGGCCGCGTCGCTCACCCCGAAGGCCACGAGGTCGGCCGCCACGGGGAGCGCGTAGGTACCCTCCCCCTCGGCGCCGACGCTGGCGCCCCACCGCAGCGACTCGGCGCGGAGGGAGGCGCGGAGCGCGAGGTATCCCGCGCCGTCGATCTCGGGCAGCACCGTGTCGAGGCGACGCACGGCGTCGGCGGTGACCAGGGCGCGCAGGGCCTCCGAGGGGACCAGCGCGAGGTCGACGTCTCCCGACCGCAGCGCGCGAGCGGTGGCGACCGGCCCGTCCAGCTCGACCCGCTCGACCCGTACGTCGACCTCGGCCTCCAGGCGACGGCGGAGCGCGCCCTGCCACCACCCGGCGCCGACCCCGCTGGGCATCGCCAGCCGCAGCGGGCGACCGGCTCGCATGGAAGGCGGTGCCCCCCCGGTCGGGCGCGCGATCGGGCGTGTGCGTCGCTCTGCCAGGATGCTCACGACCAGCACGCCCAGGGCGATGGCGACGCGCTCGAAGAGCAGCCGACGGCCTGCCTTGAGCGGCGGCCGGGCCGGGCCGGGCCTCCGCGCGACGGGCTCGGCCGGGGACGAGACCGCGTCGGTGAGCGTGCGGTCGGTGGGCTGCGACGGGGCGACATCGGGCGCGGAGTCTCGCGCGACGAACGCGCGCAGGGCGCTGAGGTCTGGCCGCAGTCCGAGCGCGTCACCCGCCGCGCGCAGCGCCTCCTGGAGCTCACCGGCGGAGGGGTAGCGGTCGGTGGGCGCGGGCGAGAGGGCCCGTCGGAGGACGCCCTCGATCGGCGCGATCGACACGTCGACCGGGGCGATTTCGAGCGCTCCGAGCGTCGCCCGGTCGCGTAGGGCGGCGCCCGTCGCGGCGCCGTAGACCCTTGCGCCGGTGAGCATCTCGTGCAGGATCGCGGCGGCGGAGAAGAGGTCCGCGCGAGAGTCGACCCGGTCGCCGCGGGCCTGCTCCGGGGCCATGTACGCGAGCTTGCCCTCCACCGCGCCCTGCCCGCTCGCGACAACGGCGGAGGCCTGGGCGATGCCGAAGTCGGCCAGCTTGACCTCGCCCGCGCGGCCGAGCAGCACGTTGTGGGGGGAGACGTCGCGGTGCACGAGCCCCAGTGGCGCCCCATCGGCGGCGGGCAGGGCGTGGACGTAGCCGAGCCCGTCGAGCAGCGCGTCGATGACCGCGAGCGCCACGCCGGGCGCGAGGCGTCCGCGCTCGGCGCGGCGCAGGAGCGTGGCGAGGTCGCAGCCCTCGACCAGCTCCATCGCGAGGAAATAGTGGTCGCCCGCGCGGCCGAACTCGTAGACCTGTACCACGTTGGGGTGACGCAGCTTCGCGGCGACGCGTGCTTCGTCGACGAAGCGCCGCACCGCCTCGGGGTCGAGGGCGAGCCTCGGGTGCACGCGCTTGATGACCAGCTCGCGGGTGATGCCCTCGACGCTTACCAGCTCGGCGCGGAACACCTCGGCCATGCCGCCGGCGCCGATGCGCCCGAGCAGCCGATAGCGTTGCGGCAGGCCTACCGTCACGACCGGACTCTACTAGAGTAACGACCAGCCATGGACCTCGTTAGCCTCCGACGCAGCGCGCAGTCACCGTCGCGCGACCTCCTACGCTTTCTACCGACGACGCGGGAGGAGATGGACGCCCGCGGCTGGGACGCGATCGACATCCTCATCGTGAACGGCGACGCGTACGTCGACCACCCGGCCTTCGGCGGGGCGCTCATAGGGCGCTTCCTCGAGGGGCGCGGGTTTCG
This sequence comes from uncultured delta proteobacterium, assembly GCA_903860995.1. Classification (GTDB taxonomy): domain Bacteria; phylum Myxococcota_A; class Polyangia; order Polyangiales; genus SCUS01. The sequence goes on from CAIOSS010001364.1 coordinate 2,295, forward strand.
CGTCGGGATGATCGCGCAGCCCGACTGGCGCGACCCGAAGGACCTCCTGCGCATGGGCGTGCCGCGGGTCATGGTGGGCATCACGGCGGGCAACCTCGACTCGATGCTCAACAAGCTCACCGCGCAGAAGAAGACCCGCGCGGAGGACCAGTACTCGCCCGGCGGTCGCACCGGGCTGCGCCCCAACCGGGCGTCCATCGTGTACGCCAACCTGTGCCGGCAGGCATTCCCGGGGGTTCCGCTCGTGCTCGGCGGCATCGAGGCGTCGCTCCGCCGCATCGCCCACTATGACTACTGGTCGGACACCGTCCGGCGCTCGATCCTGCTCGACTCCAAGGCAGACCTGCTCATCTTCGGGATGGGCGAGAGCCCGGTGTGGGAGGTCGCGCGGCGCCTGAAGGAGGGCGAGCGCATCGAGCAGATCCGCGACGTGCGCGGCACCGCGTACGTGATGCGCAAGGGGCAGTGGGAGAACATCGCGCCCAGCCGCCACACGACGGACGGCGGCGTCGTGGTGCTGCCCACCTACGACCAGGCGCGCACCGACAAGACGGCCTTCGCCGAGATGTCCCGAGCGTTTCAGTACGAGACCAACCCGGGCAACGCGCGGCCGCTGCTCCAGGCCCACGAGCACGAGGCGGTGTACTTCAACCCGCCCGCCTTCGCGCTCGAGACCAGCGCGATGGATGGCCTCTACGACCTGCCGTTCCTGCGCAAGGCGCACTGGCAGTACGACGCGCCGATCCCCGCCTTCGAGACGGTGAAGCACTCCATCGTGACGATGCGAGGGTGCTTCGGGGGCTGCACGTTCTGCTCGATCACCGAGCACGAGGGGCGGGTGATCTCGTCACGCTCGGCCGAGAGCGTGCTGCGCGAGGTGCGGGCGCTGCGGCGCATGGAGGGCTTCAACGGGGTCATCAGCGACCTCGGGGGCCCCACCGCCAACATGTACGAGATGCGCTGCAAGGACGAGAAGATCGAGGCCTCGTGCCGGCGCCTGTCGTGCGTGCACCCGGGCATCTGCGAGAACCTCGTCACGGACCACGGCCCGCTGCTCTCGCTGATGAAGCGGGTGCGCGAGGAGCCCGGGGTGAAGAAGGTCTTCCTGGCGTCGGGCGTGCGCTACGACCTCGCGGAGCGATCGCCGGAGTTCATCGAGACGCTCGCGAAGCACCACACGGGGGGCCAGCTCTCCGTGGCGCCGGAGCACTCCAACAAGGACGTGCTCGACAAGATGAAGAAGCCCGGCATCGAGAGCTACGAGCGCTTCGCCGAGCAATTCCAGTGCGCGAGCGAGGAGTCGGGGAAGAACCAGTTCCTGGTGCCGTACTTCATCTCCGGGCACCCGGGCTCAACGCTCAAGGACATGGTCGACCTCGCGCTCTGGCTTAAGGCGCGCAACATGAAGCCGCGCCAGGTGCAGGACTTCATCCCGACGCCGATGAGCGTGGCGACCACGATGTACTTCACGGGCATCGACCCCCTGTCGCGGACGCCCGTCTACACGGCGCGCGACCTCTACGAGAAGCGGCTCCAGAAGGCGTTGATCCTGTACTGGGACCCGGCGCACCACGACGAGACCCGCGAGGCACTCGTCAAGGCCGGGCGCCAGGACCTCATCGGGACCAGGCCCGGGTGCCTAGTGCCGCCCGCATCGGGGAAAGGCTCGCTGTCGATCCACCAGCAGCGAGGGGGGGGGCGGGCGCGGCCGCCGTCCCGCGAACGTCGCGGTTGAAGCGCCCGGGGCGGCAAAGTATGGTTCCGGCCCGAAGGCGCGGCCGACGATTGGCGGGGCTACGGAAGCCTCGACGGTCGTCGCGCGTAAGACGTCGCAGAGTGGCGTAGTGGGTGGCGGGCGATGCCCGACACCAGAGGAGCCGGTGAGCACGCATGGGACTGATCGACAGCGCGAAGAACTTCCTGCAGAGCGATGTGGTGAAGAACGGCGTCCGCGAGATGATGATCGCGCGCCCGGAGGACAACAACGACCTGATCTGGAAGCACCCCGATCAGACGATCCCGATGTTCGCGCAGTGCACCGTGCGCGCGGACGAGTGGGGCGTGTTCTCCAAGGAGGGGCGGCCCGTGGGCACGCTCGACGCGGGGCGCTGCACGCTGTCGACCGCGAACATCCCGTTCCTCTCGAACTTCATCGACCAGTACACGGGCGGCAACTTCCTGATGACGGAGCTCTTCTTCGTCAAGCGGACGCCGTTCCCCAAGAAGTTCGGCGGCACCCTCGGGAACATGATCGACCCGATGACCAGCATCCGCCTCCGGGCGCGCTGCCACGGTGAGATCCTGCTCCGCGTCGAGAACCCCGAGACCCTGATCTACCAGTACTTCGGAATGCGGAAGTACCAGGAGCACGCGGACATCTTCGACTGGTTCGTGAACTCGTTCTTCAACACCGTGAAGAGCACCATCGGCAAGCTCGCCCGCGAGCAGCGCCGCTCGGTGCTCGACATCATGGACATGCAGGACGAGCTCGCCGCCGCGTGCGTGGCCAACGCCACCGAGCTCGCGCAGGCCGGCATCCGCATCGTCAAGGTCACAAAGCTCGAGGTCGACGTCCCCGAGGAGGACGTGAAGCGCTTCGACGAGATGCGTCAGAAGGTCGCCGAGCAGATGGTCGGCCTCCAGGTCGACGAGATCTCCATCCAGCGCGCCGCCCTGCAGGCGCAGGCCGCCGCGGCCGCCGCGCAGGTCAACGTGTCGACGGCGCAGTACCAGGCCCAGGCGGCGCAGTTCGCGCTCGACCAGCGCCGCGCCAACGACGCCGCGTACGTGCAGATGGCCGGCGGTGACATCAACCGCCTCGGGCAGTTCGAGGCGATGCGCGGCGCGGGCACCGGGCTCGCCCAGGGC
>CAIOSS010001365.1 GCA_903860995.1 uncultured delta proteobacterium
AGAAGCCGCCGAGGAGCACGCCGAGCGCGAGGCCGATGAAGATCCAGAGGGAGCTCGACCGCCACCAGGGTCGCTTCTCGCCGTCGCTCATGCGCGCGAGCGTAGGCGATCAGCGCGGGCGGGCGATACCCCTGTCACCCGGCGCGGGGCGCGCGTCGGCCGGCGCGCCGGCGTCCACCACCGGGGGCGCCTCGACCGCCTGCGAGGCCCGGAGGATGGCCTCGATGTCGTCGTCGGACACCCCCTCGGCGTCGCCGGGCACCGCGGCGTCGGCGGGCCCCGGCGCGGCCGCGGGCAGCGCGCACTCCTCGTCGGGGTGCGCGTCGAGGTCGGCCTGCCCGGTGACCATCGCGAGCTGCGAGAGCGCGGTGTCGAGGTCGTTGATGGACTGGATGTGACCCGCCCGCGCCGTGAGGTACTGCCGCAGGGGGATGAGCACGTCGCCGATCTCCAGAGCCCCCGACTGGAACTGCTGGAACACCGACGTGAACCACTGGAATCCCCAGCGCTCCTGGCGGCCGCGCGCGGCCTCGACGGTCTGGATCTCCCGCGCCCGCTCGTAGGCGTCGGTGACCTCCAGGGCCATCCCCCCGAGCGCGAGCGCCTGCTGGGCCTCGGTCATCGCCAGCTCCTCGGAGAGGCGACGGACGCGCTGCCGGTTGACGAGCGGGTCGAAGGTCCAGCGCAGCGCGAGGCCGCCGCCCCAGTAGGCGTAGTTGTTGTTGTTGGCCGAGAAGGGGTTGGGCTGGTCGGCCATCGTCGTCGCCGTCGAGACCGCCGCGACGAGCCCGAGCGCCACGTCGGGCAGGTACGCCCACTGCTGGATCGACACCGCCGCCTGCCGCGCCGCCACGCCCGCCGCGAGCATGTCGACCTCCGGCCGGTTGAGCCGCGCGCGGGTGAGGTGCCGCGAGAGCGACCCGAGCTCCACCCGGTAGGGGCACAGCGGCTCGTCGGGCACGTCGACGGACTCACCGAGGCCCGTGAGCAGCCCCAGGGCCGCGCGGGCGAGGCGACCGGTGCGGGTCGCCGTGGCGCGCTGCACGACGAGGTCCTCCGCGGCCATCTCGAGCTGGGCCTCGTCATTGGGACCGGCCGTCCCGCCGTCCTGCTGGCGCGCCGAGGCGAGCTGCTCTCTCGCCGTGGCGATGTACCCCTCCGCGCGCTCGATGAGGTACACCGCGTCGCGCGACGACTGCAACCCGAAGAAGGCCTTGCGCACGTTGGCCCGCAGCTCGAGACGCGCCCGCGCCTCCTCGCCGCGGCTGGCGCGCACCCCCGCCCGCGCGGCGTCGCGCACCCGCCCGAGGCGCAGCCAGGTCCACGGCGAGATGGGCACGCCCGTGTCGACGTTGAAGCGCGCGAGCACCCCGGTCTCGCTGACCAGGGGGTTTTGCGCGAACACGTCGGGTGAGTAGGTGGAGTTGCCCCGCGCCGTGGGCGCCAGCGACATGAAGCCCGTCACGTTCATCGGGAAGAAGGGCGCCACCCAGGCCTCGTCGAGCTGCGCGTCGGACGCGGCGACCCTGTGCCGCGCCGCCCGCAGCCCCGGGTACGCCCGCTCAGCGCGCGCGAGGCACTCCGCGAGGTCGATGCGCACGGTGGGCTCGGGCGGGTCGGCCCGGCCCTCGCGCAGCGCCACCCCGGCACCCAACGCGAGGCCCCCGACGCAGGCCAGGAGCCAGCGCGCTCGATGCCGGCGCCGCACCGCCCGCTCAGTCCGCCGCGACCGCCGCTGCCGCCGTCTCTGTCCCCGTCGCGGTGACCGTCTCCGCCGCCGTCGCCGGCGACTCGGCCGCGTCGCCGCGCCGCGCCGACACCGGCGCGTCGTTGTACTTCACCTCCGCGAGCACCTCGAGCAGCTCGTCGATGCGCTCGGCGCGCACGCTCACCAGCGTCACCCGGTCGCGCACGTGGATGCGCCCCACGTCGGACTTCGCGAGCCCGCCCACGTCGCGCAGCAGCCGGGCCACCTCGCCCGCGCGCACGCCCTCGCGCCGCCCGACGGCCAGCTCGAGGCTCTCCATCCCGATCTCCTCGCCCGGGGTCTCGTCCGAGACCTTCGGGTCGGCGTGGCGCACC
>CAIOSS010001366.1 GCA_903860995.1 uncultured delta proteobacterium
CCAGTCGTACTCGAGTTCGTAGTACGCCGCGTTGTGCTGGACCTCGTCGAGGTTGGGGATGGGGTCCATGGGCGTCGCGAGGGCGTCTCAGCCCGCCATGGCGTCGAGGCCGCGCAGGTTCCCGTAGTTGCTCTGCGAGCCCGGGGACGAGGTGGGCGAAGAGAGCGGCGGCGGGTCAGGGGGTCCGCCGCCCGCCGTCGGGACCCATCAGAGTTCTCCGCTTCCTCACGGTCGCCAACAGCTGTAGACGGCCATCGAGATCCGCTGTTTTCTGACCACGGCGGGCGGCGCGGAACGGTCGCCGAGGTCGTCCGTTGATGCTTGCCGCGTCGGCAGGAAGGCGGGCATCAGGAGGCGATGGAACGCCACCTGGAGTTCGCGGTCTGTCGCCACTGCGGGCAGCTGGTCGCGTTCTGCTCGGGCTGTCGGCGCCGGGGAACCTGCTCGCCCGAGTGCGCCCGCGAACGTCGGCGGCGACAGGTGCGGGCCGCCGGGCGCCGGGACCAGCGAACTCCGGAAGGCGCCACCGATCATGCCGACCGACAGCGCCGCTACCGAGAACGTCAACGCCAGCGCGTGACGCATCAGGATCGACCAACGGGCGAAGCTGTGCTGCTCCCGCAGGTGACCGCCGCGCCTGCCTCCGTGCCGTCGTTACCCTTGTTGCCTCCGGCGCCGCCGGTTCGAACGCACTCACCCGCGCGCGAGAGGATCTCCCTCGTGGAATGCGTGTTCTGCCGCGCACGCTCGCAGTGGCACCGGGTCCGACCACCCTCCCGCGGGCGTCGAGGTCCCGCACCACGAGGGCCACGGCACCCGCCTCAGGTCTCCTCTCTCCCTCCATCCTGAAAGCCTCTTCTCCGGGACTGCCGCCGCTCGACTCGCCGCACGAGCGGCCCCGCTAGAGGACGGGCCGCGATGCTCCTCACCCGAGCGGATCCCTCGGCATCGCAGCCACCCAGCACCTTCGCCGTGATGCCAGGGGGGACCCTATCAGCGTTCGAACACGTCGAGTGGATCGCGCCCGCCGTGGTCAAAAAACAGCGGAAACGGTTGGCCGTCTACAGGCACGGGAGCGCCTGCTGCTGGTGTCGTTCGCGGCGTACCGGGTGCCGATGCTGCACGCGGCGCTGCTCGAGGCCGTCGCGCGCGGCGTGGCGGTCGACTTCGTGCTCGAGTCACCGACCGAGAGCCAGGGCCGGGTGTCGTTCGACCCGCTGCAGGCGGTGGGCGACGAACTCCTCCGTCACGCGACGGTGTGGACGTGGCCCCTCGAAGAGCGGGAGCGCGATGCTCGGGGCCGACACGGGTCGCTGCACGCCAAGTGCGCCCTCGCGGATCGGCGACGGCTGTTCGTGTCGAGCGCCAACCTCACGGCCGACGCGCTCGCACTGAACATGGAGCTCGGCGTAGTCATCGAGGGCGGACGGCTTCCCGGGGAGGTCGCGGAGCACTTCGAGGCCCTCATGCGGCACGGAGTGCTGGGCGTAATCGCCGGGGCATGATGGCAAAGCGTGGATGCCTGGAGAACTACTGCGCCCTGCATTGGAGGGCGACCGACACGCGGCCGAAGCGATCGCCTCCCCGTGGCAGAGCCCATCCTCGGGAGGATCTTGCGTGACCGCGCCCTTGTTCACCCAGTTCGCCATCCCTGATGACCCCGACCTGGATGTCTTCGCGAGCGGGGATGATGAGGTGGATGGGTTCTTCCGCAGTCGTCGGTGGTTCAGCGCCGAGAAGGGACAGGCATCTCCGCCCACGTACGTCTTCCGCACCACCGAAGGCGGGTCCGTGGTCGGCTACGCCGCCGTGTCCTTCCGCAACGCCGAGCACCCGGACGACTCCAGCGCGACGCGGGCGCGGTACCTGATGATCTACGTTGTCGGGGTGAACACCGCGTTTCAGGGAAAGCGGAACCCGCTCGCGCCAGCGGAGACCTTCGCGGCGTCGATCTTCGGTGTGATCCAGGGGCTGGCGGTCGCCAAACAAGGATGTGTGGGCCTGAGTCTGTGGGTGCGAGCGACCAACGCGCGCGCGATCCGCTTCTACGAGAAGGTAGGCTTCGTCGCGGACCCATCGGGCGCGACGTCGCGTGACGCAGGACCGCCGCACCTGACGATGCGGAAGCTGTTCCCGGCGGGCTGACGTCCTACAGGAGGGGGGGCGTGGCCTCGTCGTCCGTGTCGGGAAGCGCGAGATCGCCCCGATGGTTCCGCTCGCGAAGGTCCACCATGCGCTGCTTCACCGCCTCCACCTCGGCGCGGGGGAACCGCCAATGCCCACCGCGGGTCTGATAGGCCCCGGGGAAGTGCCCGCCCGCGAGCCAGTTCTTCACGGTGTTCGGGGAGGAAAGACCGAGCAGTTCCGCGGCCTCGGTGCTCGTGAGGGTCGCCTTCGGGAGCAGCGCGGCGAGCTGTTCGATGAGGTCCGGCCGCCCCGCCTTGCGGAGGGTGGCGGTCACGTCGGCGTAGAAGGCAGCGGTCATGGCGGTCACGAGAGCCTCCTTTGAGGTCGTCGGCTGCAGAGATCCCATCGTGAGCGAAACCGCCAAAACCGTCAATCCCTTCCCACGGTAGCCCGCGCGCCACTGTCGCTGGAATGGCAGCCGAGGGCTACGAACCAGACGCCCGCGTTCCAGGCGCGCAGGGGGCTGCACCACGACGCGGGACCGCGCCACGTCGGCGCGGTGACGGGCGCGGGGGTTGTTGGGGTCG
>CAIOSS010001367.1 GCA_903860995.1 uncultured delta proteobacterium
GCCCGCGAGACCGGCGGAGCCCGCCCCGGAAGCATCGGGGAGCGAGTAAGCTGGCCCGTGAGAAGTGCCGCCCGAACGCTTCGAGGTTCGTGCGGAACTGTACTACTCTCCGCCCTTCCCAGCCTCTAGCGCGTTGCGAGATGGCGTCGTCATCACCCCGAGTTTCAGTGACCACGCAATCAAGCACCCCCGTGTCCCGACCCCCCGGCACGCGCCTCGACGACCTGCGATGGACCGCGCAGATCGCCGCCCGCATCGGCGGCGTGACCACCGTCGAGGCCCTCGCGCTCTGCAGCGACGAGATCCTCACGCGCTTCGCGGATGTCCAGTACAGCTCGCTCTACCTGTTCGACCTCGCCTCGGCGCAGCTGCGTCTCTTTCACGCCTGGGGCTTCTCCGACGAAGAGCGCAGCAACGCCGAGGCCACGGCGATGGAGCGCCACCCGGGCTGGGTGATCCGCACGAAGCAGCCGCTGTCGGTGGGCGACACGCAGTTGCTGCCCGAGGACAGCCCCTCGAAGGAGAGCCCGCGGAAGTTCGTCGTCCGCTCGCGGCTCTGGCTCCCCATCGTGGCCGACGGCGAGAGCGTCGGCGCCATCGGGCTCGCCAGCACGCGCCCCAACGCCTTCGACGCACACGACCAGGAGGTGCTGCTCGTCGTCGTCGAGCTGATCGCGCTGTCGTACCAGCGCCTCCGCGCCGAGCAGAAGGCCACCCGGCACCGCTTCGCCGCGCTGCTGCACACCGTGCCCGACGCGGTCGTGAGCATGGGCGTCGACGGCCGCATCCTCTACTGGAACCAGAGCGCCGCCCTGCTGCTGGGCTACGCCGAGAGCGAGGCCGTCGGCCAGCCCATCACCCTGATCATGCCCGAGCGCTTCCTGGCGGCCCACGCGCACGGCATGGCGCGGCACCTCGCCACCGGCGAGAGCCGCGTCGTCAGGCGACCGGTGGAGCTCGCCGCGCGCCACGCCGACGGCCACGAGATTCCGGTCGAGCTCATGCTCAGCCGAATCGACGACGAGGGCTCCATCGTCTTCATCGGCGTGCTGCGCGACATCACCGAGCGCCAGCTCGCCGCGGAGGAGTCGCGCCGCCTCGCCACCGCCGTCCAGACGCTGAACCGCGGCGCCGTCGATGACCTGCAGGCCTTCCAGCGCCTCGTGACCGAGGTGGTCGCGCGGGCCCTCGACGTGACGCGCGTGAGCCTCTGGCAGTCCGTCGGCGAGGCGCTCGTCTGCCGTGACCTCTACGAGCAGAGCAGGGTCGCGCACTCCGACGGCCTGCGCCTCGTCGCGCACGACTGCCCCCGCTACTTCGCCGCGCTGCGCGCGGGCGAGGTCATCATCGCCGCCGACGCCCGCACCCACCCGGACACGCGCGACTTCACCGAGGCGTACCTCGCGCCGCTGGGCATCGTGTCGATGCTCGACGCCCCCATCGTCTCGCTCGGCGGATCCGCCGGCGTGCTCTGCGTCGAGTCCACCTCGCCGCGCGGGTGGCGCCGCGCGGAGGTCGACTTCTGCCGCGAGGTCGCGGTGCGCGTCGCGCAGGCGCTCGACCTCGCGGCGCGGCGGCAGCTCGCGGCCCGCCACGCGGTGATCCTGGCGTCCATCGGCGACGCGGTCATCGCCTGTGACACCGCGAGCCGCGTCACCCTGCTCAACCCCGTGGCCGAGGCGCTCACGGGGTTCACCTCCGCCGAGGCCGTCGGTCGGCCCATCGACGAGGTCTTCCGAATCATCTCGTCGGACACCCGCGAGCCCGCACCCATCCCCGTGGCCGAAGTGCTCGCGACCGGAAACGTGCACGGCTTCGCCAGCCACACGGTGCTCGTCCGGCGCGACGGCGTCGAGACGCCCATCGCCGACAGCGCGGCCCCGATCGTGGAGGAGGGCGTCACCGTCGGCGTGGTGCTCACGTTCCGCGACGTCGGGGAAGAAGAGCGGGCGCGGCGGGAGATCGCGCAGCAACACCGCCAGCTGCGCTCGCTCAACGAGGCCATCCCCGACCTGCTGTTCTCCGTAGAGCGCAGCGGTCGGCTGCGCTTCGTGAAGGACACCGTACACCCGGACCTCCTGGTCGCGCCCTCGGTGGCCCGCGACCTCTCCATCGACGCCCTGTTCGCCCCCGACCTCGCTACGCAGCTCATGGGCGCCGTCGCGACGGCCATCGACGCGGGCGAGGTGCAGACCGTGGAGTACGCGCTCGACCTGCCGCACGGTCGACAGACCTTCGAGGCCCGCATGGCGCGGATGGGCGACGACGAGGTCACCGTGATGGTGCGCAACGTCACCGCCGACCGCGCGAACACCGAGGCGCTCCGGTCGCAGCGGCAGCAGCTCACGGCGCTCCTGGCGACGACCTCGGCGCTCGTCTACTCGGCTCGGCTGCCGGACTTTTCCATCGATTACATCAGCCCCTCGGCGACACAACTCCTCGGCTTCACGCCCGAGGAGATGACCGCGGCCGGATTCTGGGACTGGGCCATCCACCCGGACGACCGCGATCGCGTGATCGCCGACCTGCCCGCGCTGTTCGAGCACGGACGCCACGTGCACGAGTATCGGCACCGGCACAAGAACGGCGGGTACCGCTGGCTCCGGGACGAGCCGCGCCTGGTCTTCGACGACGCGGGCCACCCGCTGTACGTCGTCGGCGCATCGTTCGACATCACCGCCCGCAAGCGCGACGAGATCCGACTCGAGGTGCTCTACACCGTGCAGCAGGTCGTCGCCGCGGTGTCGCGCGCCTTCCTCGCCTCGCCCGACGCCGACGCCGCGATCGTCCTGCGCGACCCGCTCGCCACGCTCGGCCACGCCTCCCGCGCCGACCGGGTGTACGTGTGCCTCTGCGACGGCGTCACGTTCGAGCACGCCTTCGAGTGGTGCGCCGAGGGCGCCGCGCCGCAGGATCCCACCGCGCGGCGCGTTCCGCTCGAGGCCACCATGGGGTTTCTCCCGTCGCTGCGCGCGGGCAGACCGCTGATGGACTCGACCGCCGCCGCGACGCCGGACGACCTCGCCGCCTACCGGGCCTTCTGCGCGGCGCGCGGAGCCGAGCGGGGCCTCGCGGTCCCGATGAGGATCGACGGCGCCCTGCGCGGCGTCGTGGGCATCGACAACCCTGCGTTCGACGAGCTCGAGCCCGCGGAGTTCGCCCAGCTGCTCCAGCTCTTCGCCGACGCCGTCGCCGCGGGCCTCGGGCGCGCCGAGAACGAGCGCACCCTGCAACGGCTGAACGTCGAGCTCACGCACCGCGGCGAGCGGCAGCGCGAACTGCTCGAGCTGTCCACCGAGCTGGCCTGCATCACCGATCACGCCGCGATGTTCGAAAAGGTCCGCGCGAGCCTGCGGTCGTTCTTTACGATCGAGCGCTTTTCCTTCGGTGAGATGGACCGCGCGACCGGCGCGTATTTCCTCCGGATGATCGACGAGCCGCCCCCGGCCGAAGCCGCGCAGGCGCCCGCCGGCCAGAGCACCCCGGGCGGCTTCGGACCGGCGCTGCCCACCGCGAGCCTCGACCTCGCGGGCACCGCGATCGCCGAGGCGCTGTCGACGGGGGTGGCCGTGACCACGCGCGACCACGCGCGCACGGCCTTTCGGGACTGGGTCAGCCTCCACGCGCGCCGCGGTTACAACCAGTTCGTCATCATTCCGCTGCGCGACGCGAGCGGCTGCTACGGCACCCTCAACGTCAGCGCCACGCAGGACGCTCCGTTCGAGCTCGAGGACATCCGCTGGCTCGCCCAGGTCGGCACCGTGGCCGCGGCCCACCTCGCCGCGCTCGCCGCGCGCAACGCCCTGCGGTCGCTCAACCTCGAGCTCGAAGACCGCGTCGCGGCGCGCACCCGCGAGCTGCAACAGAGCGAGGAGCGCTTCGAGACGCTCTTCCAGTACGCGCCGCAGGCGATGCTGATCGTCGACGGCGCCGGGCTCGTGTCCCAGTCCAACCGCAACGCGCAGGGGCTGTTCGGCTACAGCGAGCGGCAGTTTTTCGGCCTGCCGGTGACCGCGCTCGTCCCCGAAGAACAGCGCGGGCTGCCGCACGGGTTGCTGGAGACGTTTACCGAGGTGGGGAAGATCGGCAAGGTGGCGAGCGACCGGCAGGTGAGCGCGCTGCGCCGCGACCAGAGCCCTTTCACGGTGGAGATCGGGCTGGTGCCGCTGCGGCTTAACGGCGAGCGGGCGGTGCTGGCGGGCGTCACGGACGTGAGCGAGCGGGTCGCGGCGCAGGCCGAGGTGACGCGCTCGCTGCGCGAGAAGGAGACGCTCCTCCAGGAGATTCACCACCGGGTGAAGAACAACCTCCAGATCATCTCGAGCCTGCTGATGCTGCAGGCCGACAAGGTGCCCTCGGACCAGGGGCGCCGGGAGATCGAGGAGAGCGTGCAGCGGGTGCGCTCGATGGCGCTCATCCACCAGCAGCTCTACGGCACCGAGTCGCTCGAGCGCATCGAGCTGGGCACCTACGCGTCCCAGCTGCTCGCGTCGCTGCGCAGCGCGCTCTCCCCGCGGGCGCGCGTCGAGGTGCGCGCCACGCCGGTGGAGGTGTCCGTGGAGACCGCCGTACCCCTCGGGCTGATCCTCAACGAGCTGATCACCAACGCGTTCAAGTACGGCGTCGGGAGCACGGCGTCGTCGCTGCCGGAGCGACGACGTCACTCGGGGCCCGACTGCGACGTCCTGCTGGAGATCAGCGCCGAGGGCGACGCGGTACGGCTCGTGGTGAGCGACGCGGGCCCGGGCCTGCCGGCCGGTTTCGATCCCGTCCGCTCGAACACCCTGGGACTCCAACTGGTGCGCACGCTCGCCCGTCAGCTGCGCGGCAAGCTCACGGTGACGAGCGAAGGGGGCACGCAGTTCGCGTTCGTCTGCCCGCTCCGCACGCAGAACTGACGGCGTTGCGCGGCAGGTCTTCGCGGGTCGGGTCGAGCGGGCCTGGCGCGACCCCGTAGGCCACCCGCTCCGCCCCCGCGACGAAGCGCACGAAATTCGCGCGGGTCACCAGCGCCCGGCCGAGGCAGAAGGCGTCCACCGCCACCGGCCTGGGGGCGGCGCTCGAATTCCCTGCCAGCGCGCGCAGGCGGCGAGGCGCGGTCCGCGGTGGAGGCGCTCGACCGCGCGCTGGTAGCAGGCCGCGTAGCGCACGGCGCAGCCCGCGCTCCCGCATGGGTCCATGGCGGCGATACAGGTCTGGAGGCA
>CAIOSS010001368.1 GCA_903860995.1 uncultured delta proteobacterium
ATTTCGTCTCGCTCTGGCCCCCTCTCCATTCATGGAGAGGGGGTTGGGGGTGAGGTCTCGCATCAGACCCGTCAGGCCACCGCTCTAAGGTGTCGATGGGCCCGTCGCCGCGTGTTGACACTCGCGGCAACGCGTGCAGCGATGAAGGCCGCAACGGCCTGTACGATGTCCAGGTACCGCGACCAGCCCGCTTGCGGGCTTCACTGCTGCACGCGTTGCCGCGTCCTTCAGGGCGCGGCGACGGGCTCATCGACACCTTGAGAGGGATGCCGTACTGACCCTTCCGGCCCGGGTGGTGTAGCTTCGCCGCGCGTTCACGCGAAGGAGCGGCTACCCCCATGCGACTGGTCAAGATCGGGCTCGGCAGCGTCAACCCCACCGTCGGCTCGGTGCACTCCAACACCGACCGATGCGTCGCCCAGGCCCGCGCGATGGCCGCCGCCGACGTCACCGTCGCCGCCCTCCCCGAGCAGGTGATCGGCGGCTACCCCGCCGAAGACCTCGTGCAGTGGGCCGGCTTCGTGAAGGCCCAGTGGGACGAGCTCCAGCGCTTCGCCCGCGACACCGCCTCGCTCGCCACGGTCTTCGCGCTCGGCGTCACCGTCGCGCACCAGGGGCACCTCTACAACTGCGCCGCCGTGGTGCACCACGGCGTGGTGCTCGGGCTCGTGCCCAAGGAGAAGCTCCCCACCTACAACGTCTTCTACGAGGCGCGCACCTTCTCCCGCGGCGTGCCCGGGCAGCGCGACCTCGTCGAGGGCATCCCCTTCGGCGACCTCGTGTTCGCCTTCGACTTCGGCACCCTGGCCGTCGAGGTCTGCGAGGACGTCTGGTCGCCCGACGGTCCGATGCGCCGCCGCTGCTACGCCGGCGCCGAGCTGGTGCTCAACCTCTCCGCGTCGCCCTACCGCATGGGCGTCATGGGCACCCGCCGCGAGATGCTCGCCACGCGCTCGGGCGACAACCAGTGCACCCTCGCGTACGCCAACAGCGTCGGCGCCAACGACGGGCTCATCTTCGACGGCGGCGGCTTCATCTTCCAGAACGGCCGCCCCATGCTGGAGGCCCCGCGCTGGGTCGAGTCGTGGGCCGCGGCCGTCGTCGACCTCGACCGCACCCGGCGCATCCGCACCGAGTCGACCACCTGGCGAAACGACTGCATCGACGCCGCCCAGTCGGCCATCAAGCCCGCGGTGGTGAGGGCCCCGGGGAGCACCGCCAGCCGCGCCGCGCTCCCCTACCCCGCGCCCACCCACGGGAGCTTCTTCCTGCCGGGCGCGCACGCCCCGCGCAACGCCCGCGAGGAGTTCTGCGACGACCTGCTCGACGCCCTCGGGCTGGGCGTGTGGGACTACTTCGAGAAGACGAAGGCCTTCAAGGGCTTCGGCCTCGCGCTCTCCGGGGGGCGCGACTCGCTCCTCACGCTGCTCATCACCTGGCGGGCGATCCAGAAGCACTACGCCGACCTGCCCGAGGACGCCCGCAAGGCCAAGACGGGGGAGATGTTCAAGGCCTTCTACATGCCGTCGCGCTACTCCACCGACCACACCTCGGAGAGCGCGCGGATCATCTGCGAAGAGCTGGGCGTGCCCTTCATGGTCGTGGCCATCGAGGACGCGTTCAAGCGCGAGGCCGAGGCCGCGAAGACCATGGTGGGCGGTGAGCTCACGTCGCTCACCATGCAGAACATCCAGGCCCGCGTGCGCGCCCAGCGCATGTGGAACTGGTCGAACACCACCGGGATGCTCTTCCTCCAGACGGGCAACATGTCCGAGAAGGCCATGGGCTACACGACCATCGGCGGCGACCTGGAGGGCGCCCTCGCGGTGCTCGCCAACGTGCCCAAGACGGTGGTGATCTACCTGCTCGAATACATGCTGGAGAAGCACGGCTTCGAGGGCATCTGGAAGACCCTGTCGGCCCCGGCGGGCCCGGAGCTCGCGCCCAACCAGAAGGGCGAGGACGAGCTGATGCCCTTCCGCGTGCTCGACGCGTGCTTCCACCTGTACGCCGCGGAGAAGCTCTCGCCGTCGGAGATCGTGCAGGCGCTGGGGAGCATGTTCCCGGATGACACGGCGGAGGAGCACGAGCGCTGGGTGGCGAAGTTCGTCCGGATGTTCGTGCAGTCGATCTACAAGTGGGTGCAGGCGCCGCTCTCGCTGCACGTCGGCAACCTCGACCTCGACCGCGAGCGCGCCCTCCAGCTGCCCGTCGTCGAGACCACGGAGTGGACCCGCAAGGCGTAGGGACCACTCCTCCCGACCCACCGCGCTACAGTGCGCCGCGCATGACGACGCCCTTCCGCACGCGCCCCGACGAGGGCCCGCAGCTCTCCACCAGCGAGGCCGTCCACGACGCCGTGCACCAGATGGTGCGGCAGTTCGCCGACCCGATGGCGTGGCTGCGAGAGCTCGTCCAGAACGCCCTCGACGCGGGCGCCACGGCCATCACGGTGCACCTCGACTACCAGGCCGACCGGGGCGCCGACCGCGGCACCCTCCGCGCGTCCGTCACCGACGACGGCAGCGGCATGGACCAGGACACCATCGAGCGCTCCCTCGTCGTGCTCTTCCGCTCCACCAAGGACCGCGACCCCACCAAGATCGGCAAGTTCGGCGTCGGCTTCTTCTCGGTCTTCGGCGCCGGGCCCTCCGTGGTCACCGTCGACACCGGCCGCGCCGACGCCCCGGAGTCCCTCCGCCTCACCTTCCACCCCGACTTCACCTACGAGCTCGAGGCCCTGCCCCCGCGCCGCGGCACCACCGTCACCCTCACCCTCACCCGCTCCGCTTCCGAAGCCGACGCCTTCGCCGAGCGCGCCCACGCCGCCCTCGCCCGCTGGTGCCCGCACGTCGCCGCGCCGCTGCACCTCCGCACCGAGGCCATCCCCGCCGGCGACCGCGACGTGCGCATCGACCGACCCTTCGACATCGACGGCGCCGTCACCCTCACCCACCGCGTCGACGCGCGCACCATCCTCGCCCTCGCCGTCGACCCGGTCGCCTCCGTCGCTTTCTACAACCGCGGCATCCTCCTCCACGAGACCACCGACACCCCGCTTCCGGGCGTGCGCTGGAAGGTCGACGCGCACGACCTCCACCACACCGTCTCCCGCGACAACGTGCGCCGCGACGCCGCCTTCGCCCGCGCCCACGATCTCGCCGCCGAGCTCGCCCGCGGCCCCCTGCGCGAGCGCTTCGTCGCCCACCTCGCCGCCGTCGCCCAGCGCTGCGCCGCCGCCCGCCACGCGCAGCAGTCCCCCCCCGACGCGGCCCACCTCGGCGCCCTCGCCCGCCTCGCCCCCGAAGCGCCCTACAAGCTCAAGCCCGCGGAGGTGCCATGGCCCCTCGCGCACCCCCTCGCCTCCGCCCCGGCGCAGGTCACGGCCTCCTTCGCGCCCGGCATCCTCCAGCGCCCCGAGCGCCGCTACGCCGTAGGGCCCTCCGCCCTCACCGCCGCCCTCGCCCGCAATGACATCGCCGTCGTCGACCTCGGC
>CAIOSS010001369.1 GCA_903860995.1 uncultured delta proteobacterium
CATCGGGTTCGCCAGAGCGTTGGAGCACCTGCCCGCCCAATCCCGTCGCTCCCTTGCGACCCTTGCGACCCTTGCGGTGCTCCTCCCAAGGCGCCCTGCTCAACCCGTCAGAACTCTTGCGGCGCGGTACTAGCGACGCGCGGAAGGCGAACTCACCCGCTGCCGGGCTGGCGCTTCACCGATCGCGCCGACCGGGCCGCCTCCCCCTCTAGACCACGTCGCGGCGCATCAGCCCGCCGAGGGCGGGGAGCTTCGGAAACCACCGCGCCGTGCGCTCGACCGCGACGTCGGTGATGGCACCGAGCGGGACGTCCGTCATGCCGAGCCCGCGGTGCACCCGGAGGTGCGTCGGCGTGAGCACCACGCGGGTGACCGCGCCGAGCAACTCGCTGACCGGATACGACATGATCAACGCAGCAAAGATCGCGTACATCGCGAAGATCGCCCCCACGACGAGCGGGGCCTCGTGCCGCAGCACCCACAACCTCGGAGCAATCTCGAGGAACTGGTGCAGGTTGACGGCCGCCATCACCCCGACGAGCGCCATCAGCCCCAGGCGCAGCCCGAGCCGCTGCCGCACCCACGCGATCATCACCGCGCGGTCGGCGTCCATGTACTTCCGCTCGTACTCGTCGGGCGCGCGGGCGATCGGCTCGTCCATCGGCCGTTGGTGATATGCCTCTCGCTACCGATGCGCCAACTCGACCTGCGCGGGTGCGACTTCGCCCCGGTCATCCAGCTCCCCTCCGACTACGAGGTCTACGACTTCACGCAGGGCTACGACCCCGCGCGCGCGATGACCTCCCGCTACGGCGTCGGCCGCTACGACGAGAAGCGCCGCGGGATGTACACCACCGCGCTCTTCGAGGGCGCCCGCGACGTCCACGTGGGCATCGACCTCGCGGCGCCCGTCGGCGAGCCCGTGCACGCCTTCTTCGACGGCGCCGTGCACCGCTTCGGATACAACGCCGCGCCCGGCGACTACGGCTACACGCTCGTCACGCAACATGAGCTCAACGGCCAGAGCGTCTGGGCGCTCCACGGTCACCTGTCTGCGCGCTCGGTCGAGGGGCGCTTGGAGGGCCAGCGCATCGCCCGCGGCGAGGTCATCGCCTGGGTCGGCGACCGCCACGAAAACGGCGGCTGGAACCCCCACCTCCACTTCCAGCTCTCCCTCGTCCGCCCGGAGGTGCCAGACCTCCCCGGCGCCGTGAGCGACGCCGACCGCGCCGAGGCCCTCACGATCTACCCCGACCCCCGCCTGGTGCTCGGCCCGCTCTACTGACCCGCCTTGATTGCCCTTTGGCACGGGAGGGTCGCGGTTCGATCCTCCTGCCCACCCAGGCACCTCCACCGCGCTCCACACCGGTCTTCCGCCCTCGTCCTGCTCGCCCTCGGCTGCTGCGGCAGCACGCGCACGACCGACCCCGCCCCCGTCGAGCCCCCGATGGTGCGCTGATCTGGCTTGTCGGGGGGTCGGAGGGGGATGCGGGACGCGGACGGAGACGGGACCTACTTCAGGTCGCCGCGGGCGAAGATCGAGCTCACGTACTCCAGCACGTTCTGCGCGGAGATCTCGTCGTAGCCGAAGTCCCGCATCAGCCGCGTCTTCACCGCGTCGATCTTCTCCTGCGTCTCGCGGTCGACCACGTTGCTCACCACGCTGGTGAACTTGATGGTGTCCTTCTTGTCCTCGAAGAGCTTCAGCTCCAGCGCGCGGCGCAGCCGGTCATTCGTGCTCCACTGGAACTTCTTCCCCTCCAGCGCGAGGGCCCCGATGAAGTTCATGATCTCGCGGCGGAAGTCGTCCTTGCGGCTCTCGGCCACGTCGATCTTCTCCTCGATGGAGCGCATCAGCCGCTCGTCGGGCTCCTCGTCGCGGCCCGTGAAGCGGTTCTTCACCTTCTCCTTCAGGGTGTACGCGCGCACGTTGTCGACGTAGTTGGCCGCCAGCTTGGTGATCTCGCTCTCGTCCGCGCTGATCGCCCGCTGCACCTCGTTCTTGATGATCTCCTCGTACTCGCGGCGCACCACCGCGATGAGGTCCATGTACTTCTTCCGCTGCTCGTCGTTGGTGATCAGCGAGTGGGCCTTCAGGCCGCGCTCGATCTCGTTCATCACCATGAAGGGGTTGAGCGTCGGCTCGTCGTAGCGCACCAGCGCGTTGGAGAGCATGTCCTGCACGAAGCGCGGCGAGATGCCGTCCATGCCCTCGCGGCGCGTGTCCTTGCGCAGCTCCTTCACGGTGTCCTGCGTGTACCCGGGGATCATCCGGCCGTCGTAGAGCTTCAGCTTCTGGATGATGGCGAGGTTGTGCTTCTTCGGGTCTTCGAGGCGCGTGAGCACCGCCCACATCGCGGCGATCTCCAGCGTGTGCGGCGCGACGTGCTTCCCCTTGAGCTTCCCCTGGCCGAAGCTCTTGGCGTAGATGCGCGTCTCTTCCGACAGCCGCGTGATGTACGGGATGTCGATCTTGATGGTGCGGTCGCGCAGCGCCTCCATGAACTCGTTGGCGAGGAGCTTCTTGTACTCGGCCTCGTTGGTGTGCCCGAGGATGACCTCGTCGATGTCCGTCTGCGCGAACTTCTTGGGCTTGATGCGGTGCTCCTGCGAGGCGCCCAGCAGGTCGTAGAGGAAGGCCACGTCGAGCTTGAGCACCTCGACGAACTCCACGATGCCGCGGTTGGCGATGTTGAACTCGCCGTCGAAGTTGAACGCCCGGGGATCGCTGTCCGAGCCGTACTCCGCGATCTTGCGGTAGTTCACGTCGCCGGTGAGCTCGGTGCTGTCCTGGTTCTTCTCGTCCTTGGGCTGGAAGGTGCCGATGCCGACGCGGTCCTTCTCGGAGAGCAGCAGGCGGCGCACCTTGATGTGGTTGGCGACCAGCTTCGACCAGTCGCCTTTGTAGCGCTCCATCAAGCTCTTGAAGATGAACCGGCACGCAGGGTTGAGGTCGCCGTCGACCACCACCTTGTGGCGCGTGTTGCCGAGCCCGAGGCCCTTGATGGCCTTCTCGCGCCACTCCGGGGGGATGAGCCGCAGGGGCTCTTCGTGCATCGGCGACGCGAAGATGCCGCCCTCGGAGCCCATCACCAGGCCGGTGCTCTCGAGGTTGCACCACTCGTAGGTGTAGAGCGCGCCTTCGGGGCTGCGCGAGTAGTCCTCGATGCCCTTCTTCAGCAGCCGCGCGATGGTGCTCTTCGAGCTGCCCACGGGGCCGTGCAGGAGGATGACGCGGCGCTCGGGGCCGTAGCCCTCGGCGGCGGCGCGCAGCACGTGGACGAGGCGCATGAGGGGGATGTCGAGGCCGTAGACGGCGTCGTGGCCGCCGCCCGTGTCGTCGCGGAAGAAGTGGTACCGGGTGAGGCGCTTCTTGTTGTCGAGGTACTCCTCCTGCCCCGCCGCGATGATCATGTCGTACACGCGCTGGAACGCGTTGCGGGTGACCTCGGGTCGCTCCCGGACGATCTCCAGGTAGGCCTCGAAGCTGCCTTCCCAGTGGAGGTCGCGGTACTGGTCGTAGTCCTGCAGCGCGGCGATCGAGTCGATCATCTGGCCCATTGCGGCGGTCACCCTCTCCTTCGCGCCCCCGAAACCCTCGGGAGCGCCGACATCGTAGGGTTATTCGCGCCGCGGTGCCACCCGCGATCAGGGGCCGCCGTAGAGCGTAACGGCGTTGGCGCCGGGCACCGGGTCGAGCACGAGGTCGAGGCACGCGGGCTGCGGGCGCACCTCCCGGAGACGGAGCTGCAAAGGCATTCCGGCCGACACGCTGGTGAGCAACGTCGGCGCGAAGGCGGTGTACGGCACCGTGAAGGTCGTCGCGTTCGCGATGTCGCCGCGGATGGAGAAGGTCGTCACGACCGAGCCCCCGACGAGGAGGTCGAACTCCGCGCGCACCATGTCGCGCGGGCACCCCGGAACGTTGGGGATGGTCGCGCGAAGGACGCGGAACTGCAGCGAGACGCCCGAGTACATCCCCGTCGGCAGGGCAGAGCGCACCCCGAGGAAGGACGACGAGACCGGCATGGTGTTGACCGGCGAGGGGAAGCTTTCGTCGGGCACCGGGTGCGGGAAGAACACCGTCCGCGCGGTGGGGGTGCTGTCCTGGCAGACGCAGCGGTTGACCACCGGCGCGCCCGGCGACGCCGGGAAGGCCTCGATGCGCGCGGCGTTTTCGCCGACCCAGAGCCGGTGCGGAAACACCCCCGGGTTGATGTTGAAGCCCGTCACCGCGAAGAACACCACGTCGCCCCGGCGGAGCACCTGCGACGGCGGCGTCTCGATGGTGGACAGCAGCGGCGCGCACGCCCCTCCCGCGTCGGCCACGGTGCCGCACGTGGGGCAGCGGCTGGTGTCCGTGCTGTCCATGAGGTCGTCGCCGCAGGCGGCGGGGTTCGCGAGGTCTTGCGCCTTGCACGACCAGATGGCGTAGACGCGCGTGTCGAAGCCGGTGCAGTGCTGGGTGTTGGTGGTGGCCGTGACGGTGCCGCCCTCGGTCACCTGGTAGCGGTAGATGCGCGTCGGCGGGGTGCGCATCCCGTCGACGGTCAAGCACCCCGGGAGCACGCCGCCGTCGACGGTGCCCGTCGGAAGCGGGAGCCCGAGGGCGTTCTGGAGGCTGTTCTGCACGAGCGCGTACGCGAGGGTGACGCCCGCGTCGGAGGACGGGCGCGCCGGGGGGACCGGCGGAGTGAGCGACACCACGGTGCCGCCGTCGAGGTCGCAGCTCCCCGCGCGCGCGCCGCTGTCGGCTCCGCCGTCCGTGGGGCCCGGGCGGTCGGCCGGGGCGTCCATCGGGGCGCCGAGGTCGACCGGCGGGCCGAGGTCTACCGGGCGCGGCCGGTCGACCGCCGCGTCGACGCCGCGCAGCGCCGCGAGGTCGTAGCTGCATGCCTGCGCCAGGAGCGCGGCGGCCAGGAGCGCGCGACCGCCGCTCACAGCGTCCCCTCCCAGCCGAACATCGCGCCGCCGGCGGTGGGCACCACCGCGAGCCCGCGGGTGCGCAGCCCCCCGGTCGACCCCGCCGAGGCCGCGGGGCGGTCGGCGACCCGGTCGAGGATGAAGGCCGTGACGGTCAGCGCGCCGAAGACCCCCGCCGCCGCGATGGCCCCGTTGACCAGGACCTGGCGCAGCTGCATGTCGTCGATGTTCCCCTGGTCGCAGCCGCCGCGCGGCGGCGCGCAGGTGTCGATGAGGGTGCGGTAGCGCCCGTCGGCGAGCAGCCCGATGCCCAGCGCGAGGCCGCCGGAGACGACCGTGAGCCCACCCGCAACCCAGAAGGTCACCTGCCACGGGCGCACGGACTGGACCAGCACCGGGCGGTCGACCATGACCACCTGCGGCGGGGGCGGCGGCGTCGGATCGACGGCCTGGTGCTGGATCTCGACGTCGATGATGCGGATGCGCCCCTCGACCTCGGCGCGGTCGGGCGCGTCGGCGACGGCGTCGAGGTAGCGCTGGAGCGCGCTGCGGGCCTCCTCCCATCGATGGAGGCGCTCGTAGGTGGTGCCGATGTTGTAGAGCAGCTGCGCGCGGCGGGAGAGGGCGTAGGCGCGCTCGAACTCGGTGACCGCCGAGGCGAAGTCGCCGCGCGAGAAGGCGTCGCGGCCGGTGGCGAAGTGCAGCCGCGCCTCGGCGTCGCGGGCCGGGTCGGCGAGCTGCGCGTGCGCCACCACGGGACACAGCGTGGCGACGACGAAGGAGGCGGCGTACGGTCGGCCCATCACCGGCGCACTATACCGTCATCGCCGCGGCGACCAGCAAGATCCGTCGGTCAGCCGCGGCGCAGGGGGATGCGTTCGAGCAGCCGGGCGCGCACCGTCGGCGGCAGGAAGGGCGTGACGTCGCCGCCGAAGCTGGCGACCTCCTTCACGAGCGACGAGCTCACGTAGAAATACTCCTGCGCGGTCATCAGGAACACCGTCTCCACCGCCGGGGCGAGGTGGTGGTTCATGCACGCCATCTGGAACTCGTACTCGAAGTCGGCCACCGCCCGCAGGCCGCGGATGATCATCGTGGCGCCGCGCTGCCGGGCGTAGTCCACGAGGAGCCCGTCGATGCGGTCGACCTCGACCCGCGGGTCGTCGAGCAGGATCTCCCGCAGCAGCTCGACGCGCTCGTCGGAGGTGAACAACGAGCTCTTGCGGGGGTTGCCCGCCACCGCGACCACCAGGCGGTCGCAGAGGGTGGCGGCGCGGCGGATGATGTCGATGTGCCCGTTGGTCGGCGGGTCGAAGGACCCGGCGTACACGGCCACGCGGCCGGCGGACACGGCGGGCTCCGGGGGACCTGGCTCGGGTTCGGAGACCGGGGCGGCGGGCTTCGGGCGGTAGAGGGTCACGGAGGTGTCACCGTAGGCGCGGGTGTCGGGCTCGTCGAAGGCGTCGGCGAGCGCGGACGGGAGGTCGATGGTCTCCCGCGAGGCGTGCTCGACCACCACGAGGGCGTCGGGGCCGAGGAGGCCCGGCGCGGCGAGCGCGGCGAGGGCCTCGCGCTCCAGCCGGTGGCCGTACGGCGGGTCGATGAACACCAGGTCGAAGGGGCCCGCCACCTGCTTGAAGACGCGGCGCACGTCGCGCAGCAGCACGGTGTATCGCGACGCCTCGCACTCCAGGCCCTCGAGGTTGGTCTCGATGGTCTGGCAGAGCCCGCGGTCGCAATCGACGAAGGTGGCGTGCGCGGCGCCGCGGGAGAGCGCCTCGACCCCGAGGGCGCCGGTGCCCGCGAAGAGGTCGAGCACCCGCGCGCCGTCGAGGCGCGAGGCGGCGATGTTGAAGATGGCCTCCCGCACGCGGTCGCTGGTGGGCCGGGTCTCCGCGCCGCGAGGGGGGCCGAGGAGACGACGACCGCCCCAGGTTCCGCCGATGACGCGCATGGGAGTAGTGGAGGGGGACTGTTTACTAGAACGTGTAAGACAGGGACATGCCGTTGGTGGCGCCCAGCACCGGCGTGACGGTGAGCCGGGCGCTGGCCGGGAGCGGCTGCGGCGTCGGCGGGGTCTCCGCGCGCGGCCGGTCGATGACCACCAGCACGGCGCCCACCGCGGCGAGCACGGCGCCGCCGAGGCCGAGGCCGAGGGCCAGGGAGCGGGAGGTGCTGTTGGAGGCGCAGAGGTCGCGCACCTGGGCGGCGTCGGCGCCGGAGCGCTGCTGGGCGAGGTCGCACACCTCGCTGGCCGAGCGGGTGCGGGCGTAGTTCTCGTTCGCCTGGAAGCGGGCCCACGAGCCGTACGGTTCGGCCGAGAGGGGGGTCGACTCGGTGGCGCTGCTGGCCTGGCCCGACGAGATGATCGCCTGTACGACGCCGACGATGGCGACCGCGCCGCCGAGGCCGAGCGCGCCGAAGCCGATGTAGCGGAGCACCGGGGTGCGCGGGGGCGCCGGGCGCTCGATGACGACCTGCTGCACCTGGAGCGCCGGGAAGGAGGGCCCCGGGGTGACCGTGGGGTTGGCGGGGTTGGCCGGGGCGGGCCGGTCGTTCTGCGAGATCTCGGTGAGGGCGCGGACGGCGGCCTCGCGGAGGTCGGTGGCGCTGGTGGCCTGCGCGCGGGTGAGCACGCGGGAGACGCGGTGCACCTCGCGGCGCGAGGCCTCGTCCCAGAGGCTGATCTCGACGTTGAGGGACGCGTTGCGGCCGCGGCCGATGCGGGTGACGGAGCCGTAGATGAGCTTGGTGGCGTGGATGTCTTCGGCCACCATGTGGAGGCAGTCGGGGCCCGTGGAGGAGCAGCCCGTGACGGCCATCTCCTGCTCCATGGCGGGGGAGCTGTCGGGCACCTCGTAGCCGGCGCCGCGGGCGGCGAGGCGGAGCTGCGTGCTGAAGGCCGCGGCGATGTCGTCGTCACCGTCGGGCGCTCGCATCCCGAGCACGTGGGCGGCGCCGAGGTTGGCGGTCTGGGCGGAGGCGAGGCTCGACGCGAGGCCGAGGCCAAACGCGAGACCGAGGCCGAGACGGAGCGGTGACGAGCGCATGCGTGACTCCATTGGGGGGGAACGGACGTAAGGGCGATCGACGGGGTCGCCGGGCAGACGTTGGCGGGATCATAGAAGAGCCTCCCGGGGGAACGGAAGGGAATCCATCGGGGGACAGTTGACGGCCCGACGCTCCATCGCTCAGAGGGAGGGCGGAAATATCGCCGTGAGTGAGCCATGGACCATCGGCCGCGTCTCGACCTGGACCGCCCGTGACCTCGCGGGCCGCGGCATCGAGGGGGCGCGCCTCGACGCCGAGCTGCTGGTCGCCCACGCCCTCGGGCTGCGCCGCATCGACCTCTACCACCGCATCGAGCAGCCCCTCGACGCGGCCGAGCTCGCGAAGATCCGCGGCCTCGTCGAGCGCCGCCGCAAGCGCGAGCCCGTCGCGTACATCCTCGGGCACCGGGACTTCTACAACCGCCGCTTCGCCGTCGACGCGCGCGCCCTGGTGCCGCGGCCCGAGACCGAGCTCGTGGTGGAGGCCGCCCTCGCGCGCCTCAAGGCCCGCGGCGACGGCCCCCTACGGGTGCTCGACCTGGGCACCGGCACCGGCGCCATCGCCATCACCCTGGCCCTGGAGCTGCCGTCGGCGACCGTCGACGCCGTCGACCTGAGCGAGGCCGCCCTCTCCCTCGCCCGCGAAAACGTCGCGGCGCACGGCGTCGGGGCGCGGGTGACGCTCCACCACGGCAGCCTTTACAAGCCCGTCGGCGACGCGCGCTACGACCTCGTGGTGAGCAACCCACCGTACATCCCGAGCGCCGAGTGCGACGCGCTCATGCCCGACGTCGCCCGCTTCGAGCCCCGGCTGGCGCTCGACGGCGGCGTCGACGGCACCCTCATCCTGCGCTCGCTCGTGGCGGGAGCTCCCGCCCACCTGCTCCCCGGCGGGTCGCTCGTCGTCGAGCTCGGGCACGACCAGGGCCCGGTGGCGCGCGCGCTCGCCGAGGCCGCGGGCTTCCCCACCGTGGGCGTGACCCTCGACTACGCCCGCCTCGACCGCGTCCTCAGCGCCGACCTTACCTGACCCGATAAAGCTCCCCCCCCGGACGCACCCGCGCCCTGTGCGGCCGGGGTGTCCCTGTGCGGGCGCATCAAGTGACAAGTGCCACTTGACGCTCTGCACCTCGCGCCGCTAGAAACTGTCTTGCCCCGGGGGGATGGACCGGCTCGGAGGTGACGACGATGCTGAAGCGGACTCCCTGGATCGAGCGCGCGAAGGGCCTCGTGCCCGCCCAGTGGCGGCGCGACGCGCGGATGGTGCTCGACGGTCTGGCGGGTCGGCCTCCTCCGCCGTACTGGTCCACGGGGACGTCGTCCCGCGCCGAGGCTTCGCAGCCGACCGCCCTCCCCGGCGCGCGGGCGCTGCGGGTGGCGGCGCTCACCCGCGAGACGCCCGATGCGGTCTCGCTCACGCTGGTTGACCCGCGCGGCGAGGCGATCGTGTATCGCCCGGGGCAGTTCTTCACGCTGGCGCTTCGGCTCAACGGCGAGGTGCTCCGCCGGGCCTACTCCGCCTCGCTCCCGATGGCCGAGGCCATGCCTCCGGGGTCGGTACGGGTGACCATCAAGCGGGTGGCGGGCGGTCGGGTGAGCCAGCACCTCAATGAGCGCGCCGGGGCGGGGGACATCATTGAGGTGTTTGGCCCATCGGGAAGCTTCGTGGTGGAGGGCGCTCCGACGACGCTGGTGCTGGTGGGGGGCGGCTCCGGGGCGACGCCGCTGCTGGCCATCGCCTATGACGCGCTCGCCCGGTTCCCTGACACCCGGGTGGTCTTCCTGGTAGGCAATCGATCGACGGGCGACATCCTGTTTCGGGACGAGCTCGCGGCCCTCGCCGAGCGGCACCCGGGGCGCTTCGCGCTGCGGCATGTGTTGAGTGTCCCCCCCGAGGCGTGGGGCGGCGGCGTGGGGATGCTCGACGCGGAGACCACCGGCCGCGAGCTCGACGGGCTCTCCCTCGAAGGCGCGGCGGAGTATTTCGTCTGCGGCCCGGGGCCGATGATGGACGCGGTGCGCCAGTGCCTGCGCGGGCGGGGTGTGGACGCGGTGCACATCCGGGAGGAGCGCTTCTCGTCGCCGGTGCACACGGCCGCCGAGCAGCCCGGAGGGGACGTGGCGGTGACGGCGAGGGTGGGCGGGCGAAGCTATACGGTGGTCAACCGGGCGCACGAGACGGTGCTGGAGTCGGCGCTGCGCCAGGGCGCCCCGATGCCCTTCTCTTGCACGATGGGCGGCTGCGGGGCGTGTCGGATGAAGCTCCGGGAGGGCGCGATGACCATGGAAGAGCCCAATTGCCTGTCGGCCGACGAGCGGTCGCAGGGATATGTGCTGACGTGCATCGGGCGGGCGACCCGGGCGTGCGTGCTGGAGGCCGAACCCTCATGAGCGCCGACGGCGACGGGGTCGATCGGGAGAAGTTCCCGTATCGTATGAAGGACCTCTGCGAGAAGACGGGCGTCCCTCGGCAGGTGGTGCATTTCTACATCCAGCAGCGCCTGGTGCCCGAAGGCTACAAGACCAGCCGCAACATGGGCTGGTACAGCGAGTCGCACGTCGAGCGCATCCGGCTGGTGCGGCAGCTCCAGCACGAGCGCTTCCTGCCGCTGAAGGCCATCCGGGCGATGCTCGAGCAGCGGGACGAGGTGTTCTCTCCGTCGCAGCGGATGCTCCTGGGAGAGGTGAAGTCGCGGCTGCGCGGGCGCAGCGTGGTGCCCTCCGGCGACCGCCCCGACACGGTGGCGGTCGACGAGCTCTGCCGCCGCGCAGGGGTGAGCCGACAGGACGCCGACGAGATCGCCGAGCTGGGCCTCTTCGCCATCTCGGAGGAGGGCGGCCGGCACCTCATCGCGCGCGACGACGCGTGGCTCATCGAGCTGTGGGGGGAGTTCCAGGCGGTGGGCTTCACCCGCGAGCGCGGGTTCTCCCCGGCGGACCTGGCGATCTACGACGAGGCGATCTCGGCGCTCTTCGACCGGCAGGCGCGGCTGATGGCCGGGCGGGTATCACAGATGCCGGCCGACGACGCCGCGCGGATGCTGGAGCAGGGGCTGCCGATGGTGGGAATGCTGCTGTCGCGGCTGCACCTCGCGAAGGCGAGAAACTTCTTCGCGGCGATGGGCTGAAGTGCATTGGAGGGTCGAGCGATGATGTTCAATGAACGACTGGTGAACCTCCTCCCGGGGCGCATGCGCAACCAGGTGGCGCAGTGGTTCGAGGCCGCGGAGATCTTCGGGGAGATGCGCGACCCGAAGGTGCTCGCGGCCATCGGCCCGGCGGGGGTGCGGGGCCTGCTGTTGCAGCGGGGCAAGCAGGGCGTGCCGACGCAGATGCCGGCCGCGCACAAGGCGCACTTCGACTGGCGCTACCCCCACGACAACGCCGAGATGGCGAGCCTCTACCGCCGCGCGAAGGAGGGCCAGTGGAACGGCGACTCGCTGCCCTGGCACATCGACGTCGACCCCTTCAACCCGGAGGTGCCGCTCATCCCGGCGGACTTCATCGACACGGCGAAGCTCGCCTCCTTCGGGGTGCGCCTCGACGGGCGGGAGGAGCTCAGGCTGCGCTACTCCCTCACGGCCTGGATGCTCAGCCAGTTTCTGCACGGCGAGCAGGGGGCCCTCTTCGCGGCGGCGCAGGTCACCGAGGCGGTGCAGTTCTTCGATGGGAAGATGTACGGCAGCACGCAGGTGATGGACGAGGGCCGCCACGTCGAGGTGTTCCATCGCTATATCGACACCAAGCTGAACAAGCTCTATCAGATCAATGACAACCTCTATGTGGTCATCGATTCTTTGATGACCGACGGCCGCTGGGACATGAAGTTCCTGGGGATGCAGATCATGGTGGAGGGCCTGGCGCTGGGGGCCTTCGGGGTGATCTACAAGCAGACGAAGGAGCCGCTCCTGAAGGAGCTGCTGCGCAACGTGATCCAGGACGAGGCGCGGCACGTCCACTACGGGGTGGTGGCGCTGCGCGAGCAGTTTCGCGACCACCTCACCGAGCGGGAGCGCAGCGAGCGGGAGGACTGGGCCTACGAGGTGGCGCTGCTGATGCGCAACCGCTTCATGGCCTTCGAGGTGTACGACGAGTGGTTCGCGCACCGGCTCACCCGGTCCCAGTGGCGCGAGCTGGTGAGCACGTCGCCCGGGATGATGGACTTCCGGCACGTGATGTTCGTGCGGCTCATCCCCAACCTGCGGGAGATCGGGCTGATGTCCCCGCGCATCGTCCCCCACTACGAGCGCGCGGGCCTGATGCGGTACTACCACGGCCGCTCGGCCGATCAGCTCACGGGCGAGCAGCTCCTGACCGACCTGCACTGACGCCACACCTGGCGAGATCCACCACGGTGCCGTCCACCGCGGGACACGGCCGGGGGTGTACGCCGTGGTTCACGGTGCGACACGGGCGTCAGGGGTGACCAGCCCGCACGCCGCAGGGGTCCCGCAAGATTTCGCGGGCACTTTCACGGAACCCTACAGCCCCGGTGAAGGTCGGAGGGAATGGCCCGCTTGTTGAAGCGTTGCTGGACAGGTGCTCGCACGGAGGTCGGTCATGCGTCGAAGCAGGTCGGTTCACACGGTTCGGCTGGTCCTGGGTCTGGTCGCCGTCTCGCTGTCGCTCCTCGGCGCAGTCCGGGGAGCCAACGAAGTGCCGACCGCGACCGCGCAGAGCGCCACCCCGGTGGCGTCCAACGGCTAAGCGGTCGAGGGCCCCGGAGGGCTCTTCCCTCCATAGGCGTTCACCGTTGATCGTCCGCCGCGCCCGCTTGCCCGATTGGAACCTACGGGACGGCGCACCTCGTTGAGCCCTCGATGAGGACCGCGTGGTGCATGTCGCCAACATCCTCGGAGCTCACATCACCGAGGTATCGAATCTCGAAGCAACCGCAGGTCGACACTGGAGAAGGCATCCGAGGCCGCTCTCCTCACGTGCCGAGGCGCGAGGAGGTCAACCTGCCTGGGTCCGGGGGCCCACCGGCGCCGCGCCAGCAACCCCGTTCAGGGCTTGTTTTCAAGCCTTTGTTGACATCGACGCGGGCCTATGGGAGACGTTCGCCGCCTCGGTCGCCCTCATAGCTCAGTGGATAGAGCAGCGGCTTCCTAAGCCGAAGGTCGCGCGTTCGACTCGCGCTGGGGGTACGGAGAAAACGCTAGGTTTCCAGGGGTCTGCGTTACCAACGACGCCTCACGACACCCCGCCGCTCC
>CAIOSS010001370.1 GCA_903860995.1 uncultured delta proteobacterium
CCTCTGGTGCCAGAACCAGGTGCTCGCGATGGAAGCCGCCATCGCGGCGAGCACCCAGCAGATGTGCCAGCTCCCGCAGAGCCGCTTCCTCCCGGTCGACGACTTCAAGGGAGCGATCTTCTTCCTCACCGTCGGGGCGATCTGGTTTGGCGTCAGCAACGCCGCCCGCGAGGTGGTCTCGGAGATCGCCATCTACCGCCGCGAGCGGATGGTGAACCTCTCGATCTTCAACTACATGATGTCGAAGTTCGTGCTGCTCTCGCTGCTCTGCGTGCTGCAGTGCACGGTGCTGCTGACCATCGTGTATTTCTCGCTGAAGCTCGGCAACAACACGATGGACGCCTTCGCCCCGATGCTCGGGTCGATGATCCTCACGTCGATGACCGGGGTGGCGCTCGGGCTGGTGATCTCCACCGTGGTGAGCTCCTCCGAGGCGGCCATGGCGCTCACCCCCATCGCGCTCATCCCGCAGGTGGTGCTCGGCGGCCTCCTCGTGCCGATGACCAACAAGAGCTGGCTCACCGGCCTCATGGCGGCGATGCCGTCACGCTGGTCCTTCGAGGGCGTGATGTCCGCCGAGCGCGACACCCTCGAGGTGCCCTGGCGCATCCAGACCTGCGCGCCGCCGAACAGCACCGGCGTCAGCCTCCGCAACGGGGCCAACGTGTTCAACTGCGCCGTCGAGGAGATCGCCCGCACCGCCGAGCGATCTGGCGCCTGGGGTTTCTCCACCTGGGACCGCCCGGTGGTCCACAACGGCGTGCTCGCCGGGATGCTGCTGCTCTTCCTGGCCTTGATGGGCGTGATGCTCCGAAAGCGCGACTCGGTCTGAGCTGCGGGGCGCCCGCCGCCCTTCGGTCAATGCAGCGGCGGCAGCCCCGGGGTGGCGCCGCTGACCGCGCCGGTGAGCACCCGCCGGGGGAGGGTGCTCTGTAGGGTGAAGGGCACGTCGACGTTGAGGCGCTCGCCGCCGACCCGGGCGGTGCCGTCGAGTCGATAGGGGATGTTCTCATTGAACATCGACACGGCGATGATGCCTGGGAGGTCGCCCCAGGGCGCGTGGACGTCGATGTCCATCGGGACGTCGGTGTTGGTGGGCAGCCGCAGGGCGCTCGCGAGCTGGGTGACGCCGAGGTCGCGGCCGGCCAGCGTCAATCGCACGCTCACCCGCTGGACCGTGAGGTTGAAGGCATTGCCGTTACGAACCACGCAATGGACCCGAAGTCCGAGGCCCTGGGCGTTGGCGCCAGTGACGTCGGCCGAGCGGGGAGTGATGGTGGGTGGCTGCGGGCGCGCGCAGGCCGCCGCGAGGGCGGCGAGGGCGCCGAGCAGCATCGTTCGACGATCGGTGGTCATGGGTCGTGGCCTCCCGGGGGAGGCTACCAGACAACCGACGTCGACCGATGTTGATTGAACTAGAGAGGGGGGCCAGGCGCGCGGGGCGCCGGCCGGGGAATCAGTTGACCGCGTCCTTGAGGGCCTTGATCGGCCGGGCGCGCACGGTCTTCGAGGCGGGCTTGGCAGCGCGCTGCTCCTCGAGCTTGGTGAAGGGGTTCATAAACTTCCCCGCCGGACGGCCCGGCTTCTCCGCGACGACGAACTTCGCGAAGCCCGGGAGCACGAACACCTTGCTCTTCTTGAGCTCCTTCTCGCCGACGCCCGTGAGCGCGTCGAGAACCGCCTTGACCTGGGCCTTGGAGACGCTGTCGCCAACCGCTTCCTGGAGCGCCTGCACCAGACCGGCCTTGGTCAACTTCTTCACTGCGGTCTTGCCGGCCTTCTTGGCCGGTGCCTTTGCCTTCGCCATCGCTCATCACCTCTGCTGTTTCGATCCCCCATCGGATCGAATGACAGGCCCGACGATACATCCTCCATCGCGCTTGGGTAGATACTGCACGCACGAACCTGCTCATTTTTAAGGCTGCCATTGAGCATATCCCTCCCCGCACAGACTCGTCGCCGGGCCTCCATCGGCCATCGTCGCCGGGCCCACTCGAATGAAAAAAGCTGGAATTGCAGGGATTTTCGCGCGGGCCCCGGGGTCGACCGCCCGCCTCGATCGCGGCGCAGGAAGCCAATTGGCCGCGAGAGAGCTCTGAGCCCCGCCGCGCCGACGCCTGGGGCTGAATTGCAGAGCTCTGCGCCCTCAGTCGCGCGTCTGGTGTGCGAAGGCGGCCGCGGCATCGCGCAGCGTCACGAACGAGTAGCCCGCGTCGCGCAGCACCTCGATGACGGCGCGCAGCGCGGCGGCCTTGCGCGACACCGGGACGCGCAGGTCGCCCTGGTGGGCGCCCAGGGTCCGGAGGCCGTCGGCGACGTCGAGCAGGTCGAGGCCGTGGAGCTCGAGGTTGACCAGCGGGCGGCCCACCATCTGCCTGGCGAGGAGGCGCGAGAGCGCGGGGCCGAGGAGCGACAGCGTGGTGCCGATGAAGGGGAGCCGGGCGCCGCGGGTCACCCCGATGGGCAGCTCGACGATCGACGCGCCGAGCGGGGCACGCCGCCAGTAGGGGCGTGACGGGAGGTACGGGTCGGCCGGCGCGAGCAGCACCGCGGGCGAGTCGACGATGGAGCGGCTGGCCCGGCCCCGCGCGGCGATGAGCCCGATCGCGCTCGTCTTCGCGCCGTAGTAGGCGGGGCAGGGGAACACCGAGCTGTCGTAGGCGAAGCCCTCCGCCGCGAGCACGTCGAAGAGCGCGTCGGTGATGGTGTACCCCGGCGCTCGGAAGCCCACCGGGCGCTGCCCGACGATGGACGCGAGCGCGTCGCTGGCGTCGCGCACCTCCGCGCGCATCGCGTCGGGTCCGAGGCGCACCAGGTCGTAGCGATGATTCTGGCTGTGGTTGCCGAGCTCGTGGCCGGCGCGGGCGAGACCCTGCACCGCTGCGCGGGCGATTCCGTCGCCGAGGTCGCGGCCGATGACGAAGAAGGTCGCGGGAATGCCCTCCGCGGAGAACAGCTCGCCGAGCCTCGGCACCGCGCGGGTGTACACCGCGTGCGCGCTGTCGTCGGCGGGCATCGGGAGCCCGTGGATCGCGTGGTAGCAGGGGACCTCGTCGAGGTCGACGGAGACGGCGCAGAGCTTCATCGCGCGCACACTAGCAGCGTGCGCGGGGCTGGCGCTTCAGCTGAGACGGGCGTGCGCGTTGGCGCGGGCGGCGGGGACTTCCGGGAGATCGTCCCAGGCGGGCTGGCGGCGGCCGTGGCGGTTGACGACGGCGGGGGGCCGGAGGTGCCCGAGGCCGTACACGATGCTGTTGATGGCCATCCAGCGGCCGCCGTGGAAGGCCGTCGCGAGGCGGGGGTTGCGCATCTCCGGGGGGTTGGCGTCGCGGTGGGCGCGGGCCGCTTCGAAGGCGTCGAGGAAGCGCTCGAGCATCTTGTGCGGCGCCGAGCGGTCGTGCGCCCGGGCCGCGGCGTTGGCCGCGAGCACCTGTCGACGGCGCGGGTTGCGCAGCAGCGACACCGCCGCGCGGGCGAAGCGCCAGTCGGCCATCTCCGCGTCGGGACCAGGCTCGACAAGCAGGCCCGTGAGGTCGTGCTCGACCTGCTGCGAGACGCCCATGCCATCGGCGAAGGCGACCACCGGCAGGCCCGACCAGAGGGCCTCGCTCACCACCTGGCCGTAGGTCTCCGAGAGGGAGGTGTACGTAAACAGGTCGGCGTGGTGGTACCAGGTCGGCAGCGCACCCAGCGGAAACTCCCCGGGGAAGTGGGTCTTCTCGCGCACGCCGAGGGCCTCGGCGGTGTGGCGGAAGAGGTCATGGTCGGGGCCGTCGCCGAGCAGGGTGAGCGTCGCGTCGGGGTTGGCCGGGGCGATGTACCGCGCGAAGATCTCCAGCAGCCGCTCGACGGCCTTCTCGCGCGTGTGCCGACACACCACCAGCAGCCGCGCGCCCTTGCGGAAGCCGCGGGGGAAGGGGTCGGGGCCGGGCGCCGTGTCGAAGATCTTCGGCTCGACGCAGCGGGGGATGACCTGGATGGGCGTCGTGACACCGCGCTGCTCCCAGTAGTCCTTGAGGCCGTTGGAGAGCACCACGAGGCCGTCGCAGCCGTTGTAGGCGCTGGCCGAGGTGCTGTCCGCGAGCTTCAGGAAGGACTTCTGGAAGAGCCAGTGCGCTGCCTTGGAGTCGTGCAGCGACTCGGGCATCACCACCGGGTAGACGCTCGGCAGGTGCACCGTGTTGACGGCCACCAGGGGGATGGCCCGGGTGGCGCGCAGCCAGAGGCCGAGCTCCATCAGCTCGGTGGCGGTCTGCCCCAGCACCACGTCGAAGTCCCAGTCGCGCTTCTCGCGGAGGATGCCTTCGAGGGGCAGCGGGATGTAGACGCCCGGGTGGTTGTGCAACGGCACGCTCGGCAGGCAGATGTGCCGCTCGGGGAGGTCTTCGGGCTTCGCGTCGGGGTCGCGCGGGCCGATGACGGTCACCTCGTGGCCGCGCGCGGTGAGCTCACGGTAGAGAAACTGCGTCGCGAACGTGGCCCCGTTGGCGTACGGCAGCCGCACGTAGTCACTCAGGATCGCGATGCGCTTCGGCCAGCGGCTGCCGGTAGAGAGCGGTCGTGGGCGGGAGTTGTTGGGGGCGTTCATGGGAGGTTGTCCTGACGAAGCAAGCCCCGAAGGCTGTGGCTGTCGCGGCCGCGCGTACCTAACACAGCTCTTCCGGGAGGGGACATTGCGTGGCCATCGGCGGGGTGGTCGTCGCTCCGCGGGTCACGCGCCGGGGAGTCCACCGTCCTGTGGGTCGGAGGAAAGTCTGACCAGCGCGGGTCTCATGCACGACCCGTTCTCCAGCGAATTCCTTCGCATCTGCGGGGGGACGCGCTCGCGTCGGGGCCGGAAGCCCCACCAGGGTGGAAGCCCCGCTGGCCAGCGGGCGGCTACTCCATCAGCCACCGGACGACCCCACCGCAGGCGGTGCCCGTCAGCCGAGCGCTCGCTCGATCTGCGCCATGATCGCGCGGCCGTGGGCCTCACCCCCGAAGCCGTCGATGACGGCCTGGCGGGCGGCGGCGCCTTCGCGTCGCAGCCGCCCGGGGTCGCGGAGGTACGCCAGCATCGCGTGGGCGAAGGCCGCCGTGGAGGGGGACGGGGGGAGGAGGGTTCCGGTGGCGCCGTCGCGCACCATCTCGCCGACGCCGCCGACGTCGAAGGCCACCACCGGGCGCTCGTACGCCATGCCCTCGATGACCGTGCGGGGCAGCGGGTCGGGGTACTCCGACGGGAGCGCGACCACGTCGAAGTCTTCGAGCCATGGGCGCACGTCCTCGGTGAAGCCCGGGAAGAGGAAGCGCCCCTCCAGGCCCAGCTCGGTGACGAGCGCCCGGCACTCCGCGAGGTGGTCGCCGGGCAGGTCGGCGGGCGTGTCGCCGAGGACCACGAAGTGCGGTCGGTGGCGCTCCTCCGGGGCGCAGCGGTCGATGAGCTCGCGCGCCGCGCGGATCATCTGGGGGTAGCCCTTGCGCGGCAGGATGCGCCCCATGCTGCCGTAGATGAACGCGTCCGCGGGGACGAGCGAGCCGCGCAGGGCGCCGGGCGTCGCGCCGCGGCGGTAGCGCTCGACGTCGACGGCGTTGTGCACCACCGCGACCTTGTCGGCGAGCCCGGGGAAGAGGGCCGCGGAGGCGTGGGAGACGCACACGACGCGCTTCACCTGCCGGCTGCGCGCGAGGGCGCGGTGCAGCGGGGCGCTGGCGGCGGGGATGGACGTGTAGCGCACGTGCCAGACGACGGGGGTGCCCGTGAGGTTGCCCACGACGCCGCCGACGAAGTCCGCGGTGGTGCCGTTGCAGTAGATCAGCTCGACCCCGCGCGCGCGCACGAGGCGGGGCAGGGTGACGGCGAGTCGGCCCATGCGGCCGACGTTGAGCGCGAGCCGAGGGAGGCGCACAGCCGGCGGGGCGTCGAGGTCGGCGCGCTCGACGGGGCGGTCCCACGGCTGCCACGCGTTCTCGATGAGGTCGGGCTCGATGATGAGCTCGTCGACCACGCGGGCCTCGCGCAGCAGGCGGGCGATGGCGTCCTCGCGGGGCAGCAGCACCATGCGATGCACGAGCGCGGGGTCGAGGAAGCTCAGGATGGCGTGCAGGCTGCGTCCGGGGCCGCCGTTGCGCGCGGTGTCGTTGATGAAGAGGACGCGGCGGGGGGCGCTCACCGGGCGCGCTCCCGGCGGCGCTGCGCCAGCACCATCGCTGCGGGCAGCATGAACATCGCCGTCCCGATGCACGAGAGCTCGCCAGCGACGGCGAGGTAGCCGAAGGACTGGAGGGCCTGGTTGTCGGCCGCGAGCAGCGAGCCGTACCCGATGATGGTGGTGAGCGAGCAGAGGGTGACCGCGCCGCCGACGGTGAAGAGCACGCCCGTGAGCAGCGAGCCCAGCACCATGGCCGCGGGCCCGAGGCGCCGCGTGGCGAGCAGCGAGTGGAAGACCACCACCAGGAAGGCCGCGAAGGTGGCGCGCGGGCCGTCGGTGCTCATCGCGCGCACCATCTCCGCGAAGACCGTCGAGCGGCTGACCGTGGGCACCGTGCGCCCGTCGGCGAGGCGGACGTTCTGCGTGAGGTCGGCGACGATGATGAGCTTGCGCCCGTCGCTCGGGGTGAACCAGGGCTTGTAGTAGACGAACACCGGCGTGCCGAAGCGGCCGGACTTCTCGGTGAACTGCGCGCGCACCAGGGCCGGGAGCTCGTCGGGCTGCGGGGCGCGGAGGCCCTCCGGCGGCCGCCACTCCTGCGCGAGCGCGAGGTCGCCTCCGCGCAGGTCGGGGAGCGCGGCGTCGATGTCCGCGCGGATGGTCTGGAGGATCTCCAGCTTGCGGGCCATGGCGTCGGGCTGCCCGCCGAGGCGGTCCCACGCGGTCTCGATGTGGTCGATGTAGCGGCCGCCGGTGCGCTCCTGGTCGCGACGCAGGAGCGCGGAGGACAGCTCGAGCACGTCCTCGAAGCGGTCGGCCAGGAGGATGTCCGGCGAGCTGCTCCGGCCGATGAAGATGCGGTTGGCGCGGCGGCTCCAGGAGTCTGCGCCGGTGTGCCGCGAGCCGCGCGAGCCGAGGTTGGCGAAGTTGTACTCCCACGGGTCGCGGAGGTAGGCCGGCAGCGCGACCGCGGACCACACGCAGAGGGCGGCGCCCACCAGGAGGATCTGCTTCGGGTAGCGCGCGGTGATCGTCGCGATGGCGCCGGTGATGGGCGTGGGGTTAGGGCCCGACGAGGTGACCCGGGCGGCGCGCGCGGGGAAGAGCCGGGCGCGGAGCGCCTCGACGGCGGTCACCGTGGCGGGCACGACGATCATCGTGGCGCACCAGCAGAAGATCATCCCGACCCCGCCGATGAGGCCAAACTGCGAGAACCCGCGGAAGGACGTGAGCATCAGCGAGCCGTACGCGAAGGCGGCCGCGAGGGCGGCGAGCTGCGTGCCGCGGCGGCAGGTGACCGCGGCGTCGACGAGGGCGGCCTCGACGGAGTCGCCCAGCGCGCGGCGGTCGCGGTAACGCGCGAGGTAGATGATCCCGTAGTTGATGCCGTTGCCCGCGATGATCGAGCCGAGGAAGGCCGTCGACGCGTTGAGGTAGCCGAAGGCGAAGAAGGCGACGCTGAACGCGAGGCCGACGCCGGTGATCATCGCGAGGCCGATGTGCGCGAGGGACGAGAACGAGCGGAAGAAGAGAACGATGGCGCCCAGGATGAGCACCACCGCGAGGCCGGAGGTCTTGATGGCCTCCTCCTTGAGGGCGTCGCGCTCGGCGATGGCGTTGGGGATGTCGCCGCCGAGGCCCACCTGCGCCCGCGGGTGGAAGCGCTCGGGGTGCACGTCGCGGATGATCTGCGTGGCGCGGGCCATCAGCCGGTCGCCGGTGCGGTCGCCGGTGCCCGTGGCGGGCGAGCGCAGGACGATGGCGTAGAGGGTCCCCTCGGGGTTGCGGAAATACCCGGTAGGGTATTGATCGACCTCCCGGGTGCGCGTGCGGAGCTGCGCGCGGAAGCGGTGGAAGGGCCGCGCGGCGGCCGACACGTTGGCTGGCTCGGGCTCCGCCGCGGGGGCCGCGGAGGCGGTGGTGCTCGCCGCGGGGGGGGCGCGCCCGTGGTCGCTGCGAAGCTCGGCGCAGGTCTCGTCGTCGAGGTCGACGAAGCCGGGCTGGGCCCGGCGGCGCGCGCGCTGGAGCTCGCAGGAGATCTCCTCGAGGTCGCCGACGTCCGCGTAGAGCCAGCGGCGCTCCCAGAAGAAGCGTCGGATCTCCTCGGGGCCGTGCTCGACGGTGCGCACCAGCGTGGGCGGCAGCGCCCGGAGCTGCGCCTCGAGCGCGTCGACGAGGCGACGGTTGGCCTCGGGGTCGGGCGAGTCGACGACCACGAACATCGTGGCGCTGCCGCCGCCCATGCGCGCCATGGCCCGGCGCAGCAACCGCGCCCCGACGCTCTGCGAGGGCAGCAGCTCGATGAAGTCCTGGCGAAACTCCAGGCGCGACGCGGTCAGGGCGGAGAGCGCGAGCACGAGGAGCGTGCCGAGCAGCACCCGAAACGGCCGGCGGGCGCCGAGGCGGGCGAAGAAGACCAGCACGCGGTCGATGGCGGAGAGGGTCGCGGAGGGCGGAGCAAGCATCGGGGGGGTCACCGGTGCACGGGCTGTTCCCGGCGAAGCTGAAGGGAGTGGTGGCGGGGCTCAGGGCGTGCGGCGGAGCAGCCAGTCGTAATAGACCGTGGCGCCGGGGATCGTGGGGATGGGCAGCGTGAGCCGCGCCTGGTCGTCGACGACGAAGCCGTTGGCGTGGAAGCGCGCCGCGACCTGCTGGGGGGTGGTGACATGGTGGTCGTCGATGCCCTTGAACCCGATGGCCAGGAACGACACCTCCATCATCTTGTTGACCGCGGGCATCCCGAGCAGGAAGCGCCCGCCCGGGCGCAGCACCCGGCGCACCTCGGCCAGGGCCTTCTCGAAATCGTGCAGGTGCTCGAAGGTCGAGAACGACGCCACGAGGTCGAAGTGCGCGTCGGGGTAGGGGAGCTCGTACACCGAGCCCTGGCGGAGCTCGGACTTGAGCGAGAGCGCGTCGAGGATGCTGGTCGCGAGCTTGGGGTCGGCGTCGAGGTCGATGCCATGCACCTCGGCGGCGACGCCGTGGAG
This sequence comes from uncultured delta proteobacterium, assembly GCA_903860995.1. Classification (GTDB taxonomy): domain Bacteria; phylum Myxococcota_A; class Polyangia; order Polyangiales; genus SCUS01. Next base: position 9,119 of record CAIOSS010001370.1, read on the forward strand.
CGGGACCTGTACCGCCCCGGAGCCGTAGCCGATCTCCAGGGCGCGCTCGAAGCGCAGGTCGCGGAGCATGCGAAGCCCGAGGTTGATGCGCTCCCGGAAGAGCCACCCGGTGAGCGGGCGCCGGTAGTAGCGGATCGGGTCCGTCGGGCCGTTGGAGGGGAAGCGCTTGACGAGGTCGAGGGTGATCTCAGCGGTCATGGCGGTGGGGCTTTTGCTCTCCAGAAGGAAGTGGAAGGTCTCAGCCGGGCAGGCGCTCGACGACGATACGGGCGAAGAGGCCGGTCGCGGCGTCGCCCGGGTGGAGCGCGCGGTCGGCGGCCACGAGGGCGCGGGCGATGGGGCGCGGAATGTGGGTGTTGAGCCGCAGCCCGCCGGAGGCCAGGTAGAGCCACTTGTGGAAGGGCTCGCGCTTGACGACGCGCAGCGCGGGGAAGCTCCGCGCGAAGCGGGCGTCGGAGTCGCGGAACACGCTCGTAGGTAAGCGGGAGTTGGCGCCCTCCAGGCGGCCGACGCCCGCGATGTTCCAGTCGTCGGGGTCGAGGAGCGAGGGCTCATGGTGGATGGCGCGGTAGAACCACTGGCCCAGCGGGGTGAACCACGGCTCGATGAGCACGATGCGCCCGCCGGGGCGCAGGACGGTCTGCGCGCCGCGAAGGAACCCTTCGCAGTCGGGCAGGTGGTGGAAGACGTTGAAGGCCGTGATGGCGTCGAGGGAGTCGGGGTCGAAGTGCTCGGTGATCCTGCACGCGTCGACCACGCGGTCGACCCGCGGCACGGGCACGCACTCGCTGGTGATGGTGTGCGGCGCGAACTCCCGGAAGAACCCGCCGCCGGAGCCGAGCTCGAGCACCCGCGGAAACTCCGCCGGGGGGATCTCCTCCAGGATGCGCGCGTACACGTCCCGGTAGATCTCGTGGAGCAGGGGGTTGGCCCGGATGCGCCCGGCGGCGTCTTCGATCTCGTGCTCTGCGTCAGCCATCGCGTTGATCTCGGCCCCTACCACACCGCCGCCAACGCCGCATCCGCGAGGCGCCCGCCCGATCATGGCCTACGGCGCGAGGGCCTTGATGGCGTCGCGCAGGGCCTCGCGCTCGATGGGGTTGTCGGCCTTCTTCAGCGTCGCCTTGAGCGGGCCGAGGGCGCTCGCGTCGCCGACCCGCCGGAGGCCGCTCGCGCCGGCGATGCGCACGTCGCGCTTCGCGTCGCCGACGGCGCCCACGAAGGCCGCGCAGAGCTGCGCGCGGCGCGGCGCGGAGGGCGGGTGCGCGATCGAGAAGCGGATGAGCGCGCTCATCAACACCTCGCGCGTGGAGGCGTCGGCGTGGGAAGAGAGGGGTAGCACGAGGTCGAGCGAGGACTCTTCGCCGGTCGCCAGGACGCCTTCAATCGCCCACATTCGTGCACCGCGCGAGGGGTGGTCGAGGAAGGGCTCCAGCGCCGCCCCGATGCGGGCCTCGGCCCGGTAGGCGCTCGCGGCGCGCCCCAGGCACGTCGCCGCGTGGACCCGCACGACGTCGTCGGAGTCGCCCAGCGCGGCGATGAGCGCGTCGATGGCCCGGGCGTCGGTGGCCCACCGCTCCGTGAGGACGTTGATCGGGCCCAGGAGCTCTTTCTGGAGGCGCGCGCCGGCCTCGCGTCGGGATGCGTCGGTCGGCCCCGACGCGAGGGTCGTCAGGTCTCCGGCGAGCCGCTGGGTGGCGAGGGCTTCGGCGCGTTCGGTGAGAGATCGAGCCATGGGGATCGAGGGAGTGCCCCGGCCGACGACCGGGGCGCAAGTTCGTGACGGGTCAGTACGTGCCGTAGTTGCGGGCCAGGCGGCTGTTGACCGTCGAAGCGTTGATCATCGTGCGGTTGCCGCCGGGGGGGCTGTGATAGGCGTGGTAGTAACCCCCCGTCACAGGCCGACTCTTGTTGAGCAAGAGCGGCGTCTGGTTGGCCAGCTGGTTGTTCGCCGCGTGGACGAGCGCTGAGCCTTCGAGGTTGCGCGCCAGCCGGTAGCAGAGGCCGTTCGCCACCACCCGCATCCGACCGAAGGTCTTCGGCGGCGTGCCCGGGGCCCCGTTGCGGTGCTGGCTGGCACGGGCGCCGGGGTGCTGCTCGGTGATGCCGACGTAGAGGATCTGTGGGGGCTTCCCGTTGTCCTCGAGCACGTACACGCTGTACTTGCCCTTCCCCTTCCCGCAGACGAGGCCCAGCGGGTCTTCCCAGCTGATGGGGTTCGGGGCGTAGCGGTAGGTGTTGAAGCTCGCGAGATAGCGAAGCGGGTCGGGCGAGACGAACTGCCCGACCGCGGGGTCGTAGTAGCGGTGCCGGTTGTAGGAGAGGCCCGACTCGTCGTCGGCGAGCTGCCCCGGGAGCCGGAGGCGCTGGCTCGCGTAGGTGCCGTGCTCGCGCAGGAGGCGGCCCCAGTCGTCGAAGGTGCCGTGCCACGCGAGGGCGCCGTCGTCGGAGAGGATCTCCTGCGGGCGCGGGGCGTCGAGCCCCGTGGAGACGACGTGCAGGCAGCGGCCGTCTTGCCACACCGCGTGGGCCTCGCCCTCGGTGATGAGGTAGTCGGTGACGGAGGCCCCCGACCGCTCGCACATCAGGTCATCGCCGGACCAGAAGTACTCCGTGACGACGTCGCCGCTGCGCTTGGACACCCGCCGCCCGAAGCCGTCGTAGGCGTAGCGCGTGACCGAGCCCCCAGGGTGCCCGATGCCGACCAGCTGGTCCAGTGGGTTCCACTCGAAGTGGTCTTCGCCGCGCTCGTCGCGCACCCGGACCACGCGCCCGTCGGCGTCGCGCTCCCACGACCGGAGCCCGTCGGAGCGGAGGCGGTTGCCCCGGTCGTACTCGAGCTCGCGGAGGTTCATCGCCCGGAGGTTGCCGCAAGGGTCGTAGCGGTAAGTCACCGCCCTGTCAGGGCTGCTCGACGCCGCGAGCCGGCCGGTGAGGTCGTACTGGTAATCGCGCCGCCCGCGCAGCGAATCGTCGACCGCCACGAGCTGCCCGACGCCGTCGTGGTGGTACCGCCGCTCGACCACCCCCGGCACGCGCTGGAGGGTGAGGCGCCCCTCGGGGTCGTGCTCCCGCCGCTCGACCGCGGCGCCCATCGTGCGCTCGAGCAGCATGTCGTCCGGGCCGTACGCGAACTCCTGCCGCTCGCCGCGCGCGTCGGCGACGCTCACGAGCCGCCCGCGCAGGTCGACGCGGAACCGCAGCGGCCCGCAGCCCGCCAGCTCGAAGTCGCGCCCCGCGAGCGCCCCCGAGGCGTGCTGCGCGTAGGCGACGCGCGCGCCGTTCTGGGTCTCCGCGACGACGTACCCGCAGGCGTCGTAGGTGAGCTCGACGACGGAGTCGGGCGTGCGCACCTCGACAGGGCGGCCGTGCTCAAAGCGCTGCGCGATGAGGGTGACGCCGTCGCAGGTCACCGCCTCGACGTTGCCCGCGGCGTCGTAGGCGAAGCCGAGCAACCGGCCGTCGGCCCGCTGGTGCTGCACGGGGCGGTCCGCGAGGTCGTACCCGAAGCGCTCGATCGACCCGTCGAAGTGGTGCATCTCCGCGATGTTGCCCGCGAGGTCGCGGATGAGGCTCAGCACCTCCCCCGCGGGGTTGCGCACCTGCACCAGCCGCGACTCGAGGTCATAGACGAAGTCGTGGGTGAAGCCCGCGGCGTCGGTGTGCGCCTCGCACTCGCCGTAGGGCGACCAGAGCCACCGCTCGGCGGTGCCGTCGGGCTGGTGGATCGCCGTGGGCTGCCCGTCGGGGTCGTGCTCGAAGCGCCACGTCGCGCCGGTCGCGTCCGTCTCGGAGGCGAGACCGCCGAGGTCGTCGTACGCGAAGGTGCGCGCCAGGCCCCGCGGCCCCTCGTACGCGGTCGGCATGCACTGCTCGTCAAGCGTCTCCCGCAGGAGGAGCCCGTAGGCGTCGGCGTAGCTCCGCACGGTGACCGCGGCGTCGCGCGAGACCACCACCCGGTTTCCGCCCGGGGTGAGGTAGTCCACGATCGCGCTGCGGCCGTCGCGGACATAGCCCTGGTGCCGGCCGAGCGGGTCTTCGACGGAGACCAGGGCGCCGCGCTGATAGCCCAGGCGCCAGACCGCGCCGTCGGCGTCCCGGATCTCCGTGGCCTGGTGGTCGTCGTTCCAGGCGAAGACGCGCGAGCCGCCGACGGGCCAGGTGATCTCCGCGACGTCGCCGCGGTCGTCGTAGCGGTAGCCCGTCACGGCGCCGAGGGGGTCGATCTCCTCGATGATGCGCCCGAGGTCGTCGAAGAGCGTCACCCGCTGCGCGCCGCTGGGGGCGGTCTCGCGCTCCACCTGGCCCCGCGCGTTGCACTCGTAGAGGGTGCTCCTCCCCGCCGAGTCCACGACCTCGGTGACGCTGCCCCCGCCGAGGTACTGGAAGCGCCGCAGCCCGCGGCCGTTGTCGCCGACCGTCTCGACGCAGCGCCCCGCGGCGTCGTAGCGCATCCGCCAGACCCCGCCGCTGCGGCCCTCCTCGCGCACGAGGCGCCCGCCAGGGTCGTACTCGTAGCGCTGCGCCCGGCCGCGCGCGTCTTCGACGGCGGCCAGCATCCCGCGGTCGTCGTAGCGGTACCGCGCGACCACGCGGGGCGTCGGACCGCCGTGCGCCGCGTACCCGACGGCGAGCTCGGCGAGGCGATCGTCGGCGGAGTAGGTGAACACGACGCAGCGCGCGTCGAGGGTCTGCACGGCGCGGATCACCCGGCCGCGGACGTCGCGCTCCAGGGCGACCCCGTGCCCCGCGGGGTCGACGATCGCCCGCAGGGCGTAGCGGTCGTCGCGCTCGGGCGCGAACTCGTACCTCTGCACCGGGGTCGTCAGGTCGTGCCAGTGGACCAGGACGACGAGCTCGCCCTCGCGGCGCAGCTCCATGCACTCGCCGAGGTTGACGAGGCGCTCGCCCTGCGCGAGTCGGTCGTCGGGGTCGTCGAACTGGATGACCGCGCCATCGTGGCCGTGGAAGCGGTACCCGTCGAGGTCGCGCACCAGCGCCGCGTCCAGGCCGTGGA